>NZ_JBBECH010000024.1:0-33825 GCF_040881935.1 Saccharospirillum sp.
ACTAGATGTCCCATGGTACGGAACGGCTTTGGGCTGGCCGGACTCTTTCAGTCGTTTAACATGGATTTTAACGGGTAAATATCGAAACGGCTGCTCTTGCCAGCCAAAACCATCCCTGGTTGCTGACCGGCCAACGGCGGAGCAATGCGCGGTCTCTTTACCACCACCCGACGTTGCGCCAGCGCTAGTGCCGGTGCCAACAAGGCATCGGCATCTACATCGGCCCCTACCAGCGCATGGAACAGCATCATGTCTTTTTTCACGGCGGCTTTACTGCGCCGCTCGGGGAACATCGGATCCAGGTACACCACGTCTGGAGGCACAAGAGCCGACATTTGCTCCAGGGTGCCATCATGCAAACTCATGCGATCAAACACCCGATCACCACTAAGTCGAGCCCGATCCAGCCCATCACTTAACAGCAAACGTACAATGGGGTGCCGCTCCAGCAGAATAACCGTCGCCCCCAGACTCGCCAGTACAAAGGCATCGCGACCGAGACCTGCAGTCGCATCCAAAACCACCAGGCCTTTGCGTTGATGCAGCCCTACCGCCCTGGCAATGGCCTGAGAGCGTCCGCCCCCATACAGCTGGCGGTGCCGGGCCGCACCGCTGATAAAATCAACACAGACCGGATGCTGCTTTACCGCTTCACCACTCGATAACCCTAATGCACCTTCGGTGATCGTCAAATAAAGATTGGCCGGACGCTGCGTTATAATTTGGGCAACGCCAGCAAGTTGAGCCTGGGTTTTCGGCGCAGTCAGATACCCGGATTCCCCGGGCTCAATATACAGATCCATCCGATAATTTAGCACGCCCATAGTTGGTTTTCAGCTGCCTCCGGGGTATTCAAATCAAGTTGAAAAATAAAGAAAAAACAAGAACCCGCCCAGGGCAAACCGGTACAGCACGAACGGGAAAAAACCAATTCGCTCAATCCACTTTAAAAAGAGCG
This sequence comes from Saccharospirillum sp., assembly GCF_040881935.1. Taxonomy (NCBI): domain Bacteria; kingdom Pseudomonadati; phylum Pseudomonadota; class Gammaproteobacteria; order Oceanospirillales; family Saccharospirillaceae; genus Saccharospirillum; species Saccharospirillum sp. The sequence goes on from NZ_JBBECH010000024.1 coordinate 959, forward strand.
TTATACATGCGTAAGCACTGAGAAAGGACAACAAGGTACCGCCAACCAGTTGGTTCCAGTACACCAGATCCGGTTGCTGAATCAGGCTGACAGTTTTCAGTGTACCTGCCGCAAAAATCAGCGGTATGGACAGCAAGAAACTAAAACGAGCGGCATCCTTCTTAGCATAGCCCAGCGCCATGGCTGCCGTCATGGTAATACCGCTGCGAGAGGTGCCCGGAATCAGCGCGACCGCTTGAGCCAGCCCGATCAACAAAGTGTGTTTCCAGTTAAGCTGGCCAATCATCCGTGTTTCCGGAACCCCGACATCCGACCACCAGAGTGCTACGCCAAAGACACTGGTCGTGATCGCAATCACCAGAATACTGCGTAAATGGGTTTCAATCTGGTCCTGAAACAGGTAACCAAAAACCACAGCGGGTATCGTGGCCAGGATGATCCACCAGGCCAGAGTCCGTTCGGCAGCATCGTGTGGACGACGCGCCAAATGCAGGCTCCAGTGCAGCAGCATGCGCCCCACATCAGCCCGAAAAAACCAGAGTACTGCCAATAGCGAACCCACATGCACGGCCACATCAAAAGCCAGACCCTGATCGGGCCAGCCCCAGAGTTGTGAAGGCAAAATCAGGTGGGCGGAACTTGAGATGGGTAAAAACTCGGTAATTCCCTGAATCAGTGCCAGAACAATGATTTGCAGCTCAGACAGCATCGATTATGCATCCTTATAGTTAAACGTACATAGCCGCCAAGATCCGTCGGCTTTAAGATGTGCCGATTACTCTCCGACTTTGGGCTTATTGTCCCAGGTCACTTTATCACGCAGATACACCGGCAATGCGTGCTCGGGCGAAACCTTAACGCTGGCGTCCTGTTTCAACAAAGCCAGAGCCAACTCAGCGCCCCACGTTGCTCTCGGTAACATCAGAAGCGGGGGCTGGCGTGTCACGAACCGGGCCCAGGCATCACTGAACCCATACTCCGTTTGCCAGCCGTTGCCGACCAGATGGGTAGTGGCAAAGGTTTCATCATCAGGAGCATCCGGCAACTGGTCAGGTTTTAGCAGGGCTTCGTTGCCCTGCAACCAGGGAAACTGCTGGTCAACCTGGTACTGGGCGACATACAGTTCGCGCATGCGTGCGTCCAGTGCTACCCAAAGCGTTTTTATCTCAGGATTGGAGTGACTGGCTTCCATTGCCAAAGTCTGCAGCGTACTGACCGGGATGACACCGCAATCGGCCCCCAGTGCAACACCCTGAGCGATACCAGCGGCAATACGAATGCCGGTAAACGAACCCGGCCCGCGCCCATACACAACCGCATCCAGACTGGTTCGGGCCCAGCCTGACTCTGCGAACAATTGCTCAAGTAACGGCAGTATTTGACGTGCATGCTGGCGTGGCATGCTCTGGTGGCTCTCATAGACGCTGTCACCGTCTTTTAACGCCAGTGAGCAGAAATCACCCGTCGTGTCGATGGCCAGAAGTCGTGTCATAGGATCGAACCCTGAAAAGCCGGAAGTTTATCACAGCGCTGCCCTTCCTCAGAATACAAAAAAGCCACCTTTCGGTGGCTTTTCAGGACATTTAATCACGTCAGAACAGATCGATACTCAGCTCGCGGCCGAGGCTTTCGCTTTTGGCGGGCGACCTGGGCCTGGACGACGACCGCGTTTTTTAGGGCCTGGCTTTTGCTTGGTGGCTTCTTTCTTGGCAAGAGATTTAACCTTCGCCTTGATTTTACGAGCCGCTGCCTTGCTCTTGACTTCTTCTTTAGCGCGGAAGGCTTTCAGCTTTTTGGCATCTTTACGAACCCGTGCCTGACGCCACTTGGATTCGAATTTGGCGATTTCTTTTGCCAGATCTTCTTCCTGCTTGGTAGTCAGGCTCATCTCGAATTCTGCTGCTTTTAATTCAACCCGGGCTTTCAATTCTTCTGCCTGAGCTTCGATTTCCGCAACTTTTTGATCGAATTTAGCCGCTTTTACCGCTTGCTTCACTTTGGCGACTGCTTCTTTAGCCGATTTCTCCTGCGCTATCGCTGTATCCAGTGCCCGCCTGGATGCCACTGACTTAACAGTTGCTACTTTGGTCCTGGCTGTTGCTTTTTTAACGGCTACAGCATCCAGTTTGGCTTGAGCCTTAACCAGATCAGCTTCAGCTTTATCCAGTTTTTTGGACGCAGCAACAACAGAGGCATTCATCGCTGAGGTGCTGGTTGCTGCCGCTGCGCGGGGGCGACCTGGCGCTTTTTTAGCCGTTGTTTTCTTGGCAGGTGCCTTTTTAGCGAGGGTTTTTTTGGCAGATGACTTGGACGTTACTGCTTTTTTGGCAGCACGTTTTGCACCGGGTTTCGGGCCACGCTTGGCGGCGGATTTCTTTTTGGCTACAGCCATGGGTATCTCCTTCTCATTTATTACTACGGCATCTGGAATGAAAACTCATTCCAATAGAGTAATGCGTTGCCACTAATTTAGTCAGATGCCGATAAAGATGCAAACAATAATTAAATAAAAAGTGATATTAATAACCTTTTTACTGCATTATTTTCCGAATTCTGTGGAATCCGTTTTTATAAGTCGCAAAGCGGTGCCCTTTAATTCAATTATGAGTAAATTCGCGCATTCACTTCAGGGTTGTTTCATGTACTTAATCTAACGAAGCTGCACCTGTATGTCGAAAAGCCACCCCGCCCACTTATTGTTAATAGAATTCAGAACAGACAATTCCCCAATAACTAATCTGGCTTTCAATTAGCACAGATTTTCTATTAAGTGAATAACGACATTAAGGTGTAAAACTGGTCATCTCGATTTGAAATCAAAGAAGCGCAGCGGAAAGTGTTTAATGGCACTCTGAATTTGATCATTAAATACCGGGCAGTGCAGAACCCTACCCTGGCACGTTTGTCTGTTTACGTCGCCCGCGTCGCGAAAGCTCAGGTTGCAAACTCAGGCTGCAGAGTTCGCCGCGGGGACTGGCGGCGGGCCAGCGCCTATCAGGCGACTCAAACTCCGAAACGTCGTTACAAAGATTCACAAACACCTTAACCAGCACAGTCATGGCCTATCCTGTAAGCGCTCACTTACCCAAAGTTATCGACATCTTATACACAACCTCTCCCCAGGGTTACGCATTGCCGCTCAGCTATTTCCGGCGTAGCGTTGTCGGCCGTTGACCCGGACCAGGAGGTTGCCAATGACTGGCTACCATACCGCAATTGAAGCACCGGCCCCATCCCTCGTATTTTTGCGCAGGCATCAGGTCGCCGATATGATTGTCAGCCTCGCCTTTAATGAATGTGCCCAGCAACGCATGCCTGAGATGAAGGGACTGTTAATGGATGCGCTGCATGAATTGCCACCGGAGTGTTTTATCGCAGATGACTGGTCTGACATTCTGGTTCAGGTTATCCAGGCACTGCTGTCGGAAGAACCGACGTTGAACGCGCTGTTGATGCCAACGGCACTGAAAGCTGCCATTTTTCAATTGAATCAGCGGTTGAGCAAAGCCCATCCGGGTCACTGACCTACGAACGGTTCCAGCACACCGGCTACAGGTAAATATTGCACGCCTGCTGTGGTGCGCGACACCCAACCCTGAGCCCGGACATTCTCCCCGATGTCCGTTTTTTTGCCCGCAACCCATTCATTATACTCGCGCTCACAATGCCGGGAACAAAACCACCTGTCCCTAACCGGGGCTAATTTGCTAAACTCTGCCTTTTTCAGGATAGCTCACCCATGCACCCTAGCTGGCAACTGCTGGAACGGCACCAGACCCCTTTTTCAACACTCAGTATGCTGTGGCTGGATCCGCCTGAAAGCCACGGGCTGATCAAATCCGGTGACCATGCTGTTTGCATGGACCGCAGTGTATTTAATACCCCGGGGTTAGCCGCCTTATCTCCCGACGAAACCTGGCCGGAACAAACAGACGGCATTGTGCTGTTTTATCCGAAAGCAAAGGAACGTCTAACCTGGTGGTTGCACCGGATATTCAGTTTTGTGCATCAGCATCCCCAGTGTCGAATCTGGGTGGTTGGTGAAAACAAAGGTGGCATAAAGAGCTTGCCCAAACGCGTCCTTGATTGGGCTCAAACCGAAAAATGGGACAGTGCCCGCCATTGCGTGCTGCATCAGCTACACCCGGAGCCCGGAGGCGCTCTACCTGAAGCACCCGTCTGGACTGAGTTCGAACACCAGGGTCAGTTGGTGCAGGCAGGTCCCGGCGTGTTTAGTCAGAACCGCCTCGACAAAGGTTCTGCCTTGTTGCTGGGTGTACTTCCAGCCATGAAGGGCCATTGCCTGGATTTTGGCTGCGGCAGCGGGGTTATCGCCCAGACCCTGCTCAGCCAGTCGGAGAACGTAACAGTCACGGCTCTGGATATCGACTGGCTGGCGGTACGTTCCACTGAACAGAACCTGGCCCGCGTTGCCGCTGCGGATCGCTACCAGGTGGTGTGGTCGGATGGTCTGGAGCAGCTGGATCGTACCCGGTTCAATACCATCATTACCAACCCGCCTTTCCATACCGGAATCCGCACTCATTACGAGCCCAGTGAACGACTGTTCAAAGCCAGTGCAGACTGGCTGGTGTCCGGTGGAACAATGTGGTGGGTTGCCAATGAGTTTCTTGACTACCAGTCGTGCCTGCCACCGACGATCGGTATGGTCGAAGAAATGGCCCACGGTCGCGGCTTCAAGGTATTCCGGGCCCGGCGTAAATAGGCTGGCTTATGGGTGGACGTCAGTGCTTGAATACTTCGCCCACGAACAGGTAGCCTTTACTGCGTACGGTCTTGATTCGACGGGGATGATCGGGGTCGTCCCCGACTTTCGGACGAATGCGAGACACTCGTACATCCACCGACCGGTCCTGACCGTCGTATTCGATACCCCGCAATCGATTGAATATTTCTTCGCGCGTTAAAATCTGGCCAGCATGGCTGGATAACAGCCAAAGCAAGTCGAACTCAGCACTGGTCAGGTCAATGGTCGCACTGCCGAGCCAGGCTTCGCGCATGGTGTTATCGATAATCAGATCACCGAACTGAAGGCGTTCGGTTTTAGCCAGTGAGTCGGTCGACCGGGTGCGGTCAAAACGACGCATCAGCGCCTGGCAGCGAGCCAGAATTAGACGGTTGGACGCCGATTTCAACAGATAGTCGTCGGCACCCAGATCAAGCCCCAGTACCTGATCAAGCTCATCGGCGGTATCGTTTAACAGAATGATACCGCCTTTATATTCCTTGCGGCTGAGTTTACAGACTGTCAAACCGCTGTCGCCGTGCAAATCAACTTCGATCAGTACCGCATTGGGCTGTTCATCCCTTATGCGGCGCAAGGCAACGGACGAATCGGATTCTACATCGACATCGTAATCATTGCTGGCAAGATAATCCCGTAACTTGCGAGCATAGTCTAGGTTGTCGTCAACAATTAACAATCGCTGTTTTTGCATGATATCGACCCGGTATCTCACAGCTCTGACTCCTTGAGGCTGTTGTTAGGTGCCAGCCTCGCCGGGTGCCATCAACTGTCTGCGGCGAAGACTCGGTATGTCACACTCCTACTTTAGACTCTATTTCCAATTTTGCAGCAAATATAATACACATAGCCAGATTGCTACCCAATTATCAGCGAGTACCGAAGATTTTGTCGCCTGCATCACCCAGGCCGGGAATAATATAGCCCTGATCGTTCAAATGGTCATCCACTGAGGCTACGTAAAGGTCAATATCGGGATGGGCTTTCAGAACCGCTTCAATGCCTTCGGGCGCAGCCACCAGAAACAGACCCATTATTCGCTGGCAGCCCTTGGCTTTTAGCAACTCAACGGTTGCAATCAGGGTGCCGCCGGTCGCCAGCATCGGGTCGACGATCAGCGCAGTCCGATCTTCGACATCTTCGATCACTTTGTCAAAATACGGCACTGGTTCAAGTGTTTCTTCATCCCGATACAAGCCAACCACGCTGACTTTGGCATTGGGGATCAGTTGCATAACGCCATCCAGCATGCCCAGTCCGGCACGCAGTATCGGTACCACGGTGATTTTTTTACCTTTAATCCGCTCAACTTGCAGCGTGGCACCAGTCCAGCTTTCGATTTCGACTATCTCGGTCTCAAGCTCTCGCCCCGCTTCATAGGTCAGCAGGTTACCCACCTCGCCCGCTAGCTCCCTAAAATGCTTGGTGCTGATGCCCGCTTCCCGCATTAACCCTAGCTTATGCTGGATCAGGGGGTGTTTGATTTCATGTATCGCCATCAGGATATCCTCGGCCGCCGTTAATTCGTAATGAGTATGGCAAAGTCAGACGGATTCAGCGCCTGCCACAGGAAAACAATGAACACATCACCGCTTTCTGGTTTCATTCAATATCTGCCATAAAGTCCAGTTCGGCCTGCTGACGAATCACCTTACGATGGTTGGCCCAGAGCGTCTGAATCTTTTCCTGGTTGCATTTTTGCCGGTCGACCAACACCCGGGTGTTCAACTGCCCGACCCGATTTCCTTGCGCCAGAGGCACCTTGGAGAATACAAACTGGTTGGAAATCATGTCCATAAAAGGACCTGATTTACTGGTCGGCATGATGAACAACAACTGCAATCCGAGCGATTCGGTCAGGTACCGAATGACTTCTTTGGAGCGGGTCTCATCCATCTTCGAGAAAGCTTCATCAACCAATACCATGCGCAGATGAGAGTCGCCCTCGTTGAACCGGAACGCCGATGTTATAGCGGCCGAACGAATGATATAAGCCGGTGTTTCCAATTGACCACCCGAGCCCGTGCCGTATTGGCTCAGCGCGATCGGTTGTTTGCCTTCCGGCTGTTTATAAATTTCGTAGTTGCGGTAATTACGGTAATCGGAGATGCGCTCAAGTTCGCGCAATGCCCGCTGCTCATCGTCATCGAGCAGCATGTCCATCAACTGGTCGCGAACCTGGGCCGAGCGGACGCTCAGTTCGGTATCAAACAGGGTTTGCCCCTCTCCCAGAGACGGGCTTTTGATCACCTCATCGAAGAAATGCCAGTACTCGCGGTATTCCGGCACCCAGTCCCAGTCGAACCAATAACGTTCGCGGTCGGCACCGAATCTGTGGTGTTCCAGCTCGGCGTTAAGATCTTCCAGCACCCGCTTGCCATCGTTGATGGATTGATAAATGGCATGGCACAGGTTGGTGACAAAGGCGTTATTGAAGCTGTCTTTCAGCGCACCCAGATTATCCACCTTCTCGACCAGAATGTTGTTCTTCAACCGGTTGTGTACCTGATCCACCTGGCGGCGAAGAGACACAATGCCTTTAAAGAAATCGGCACTGTGCAATGCGCTGTAGTTCAGATCAAGCGCGATGGCATCTTGCGGCTGGCAGTACTGATTGTGATCCTTCAGCAATTGCTCCAGTTCGTGTGCGCGGGCATTGAGTTCGCTTTCCAGCGACTTGCGCAGGTTTTCCTGGGCATCGGCATCGGCGGTTTCAGCTGCAGTATCGGCCTCCGCCATACGGGTCTCGACATCGAATTCCGGCCACACGCTGACCAGATCCCGCAGGTAGGCTTCCTTGCGTTCACTGTGCAATTCTGTGGTTTCCTGCTGATCACTCAGCGCCTTGCACTGGCGCGACAGGGTTTCGATGCGCTCACCCAAGCTGCCCTTGCGTTCAATCAGTTCACGGATACGCGCATCCAGTGCCTTCAGTTGATCGCTGACGTCGCGGTATTCGTTTTCCAACCCCTGGGCATCGCTCAAATCCAGTGACGCCAGCGCCTGTTCAGCCATACGCAATGCGCGCTGGGCTTCGAGCATGTCGCGCATCAGATCAGCATGGTTCAGATGCGCCAGTTGATTCACCGCCTGATACAGGGCGCTGACCTCCTGGACCTGTGTCTGCCACTCATTGGCCTGCTGTGCCAGCGTCATCAGCTCGTCTTTCTTGGCGGCCATGGCACGTTCGCGCGCGCCCTGGCCGAACACCAGGTCAGAGACCGGAATGTCACACCGGTACATGGCGTAGGCACCGCTGCCGAGGCCTTGATGGGTCACACCGCGACGCGTCTTTTTCAACGCTTCGGCGTCTTCGCATTGCTCTACCAGACCGTAGCTGGCAGTTAAATAGGCGCGGGCGACAGAGTGGTCAAAATCCATCAAATGCACGACCGAATTGGCGGGCAAGGTGACCCGCTCGGCATCCTGACGCGCCTTGCTGCCCTGAATAACCCGGGCGCGATTATCCTTGGGCAAATTGCGCACGATCTGAATGGCTTCGGCCTCGTGCTTGGCTTCAACCAGAATGGCAAAGCGGGCACCTCCAATATAACCTTCCAGTGCCGACTGCCATTTTGGATCCCGAATCTCGACGTGATCGCACAGCACGCGCGGATCGGCCTGAGGCAGTTCACGGCGAATGGCATCCAGTGCGGTGCGCACATGGTAGGGGTAATTCAATTGCTGGCCTTCCAGGCTGTCGATGTCCTGTTGCTTGCGACTGATCGACTGTCTTATTTGCGCCAGTTTCTGTTCGCGTCTGTCCTGAACCCGCTGCAATTGATCACGCAGACTGATGCCGGTGTTCGACCAGCCATCACTGAACCAGGCTTCGCGCCACTGATTCATCAGACTTTGCTGGGCAATGACGTCATCCAGATGCTGCTCAAGCGGCGACAAGTCAATCCAGTCGCGGTTCATCAGGCTGCGAAAATCGACCAGGCTGTCCGACTGCTGCGTAACCGATTTGCTCAGTTTTCCGAGTTGCTTGCCAGCCAGTTCCGGAAGCTCGGTCGCCAGGCTGGTTTTCAACAGTGTCTGCTGTATCTGAGCACTGGCTTTCAGACTGCGTTGCAGCGCGTCGTCCTGGTGCAACAACGGTGTCGCCAACTGACTCAGCGTCTTCTTGCATTGCTCGGCCTGGGTCTCAAATTTATCTTTGTCCTGCAATGCGCCCACGCCCCGGCGCTGGGCTTCCAGAGAGACTAACTGCTCATGCGACTGGTCCCGGCGCAGCTCGGCGACGTCCAGATCTGACTGTACGGTATCGCGTTGTTGCAGCAGATTTTGCTGCTCTTGCTTGGCGGTCAGGTAGCGCTTTTGATCGTTCACAAAGCGGGATTTGGCGGCAATATAGTCGGCCAGGTTGAACTCGAGCCATTGATCAATGTAGCGGTCACTGTGCACCCGCGATGTGGTCAGGCGATCAATGGTGTTTTTCAGGCGGTTGGCTTCGGCTTCCATGCCGCTGATGGTTTTCATTAAGTCCGACACGGTGCGAATGGCTTCACCAAGATCTTTCTGCTCCAGAATTTCCTGGGCGACAAACGCATTGATACCCTTCACCGGCTTGTAAGCCATAAACCGGGAGAAAGCGCGCGCGGCGTTCATCGCCTCACGCTCGCTGACGGCGTCGTTTCGGCCGCGAATAGCGGCATAAAATCGGCGCAGGTACTGCTTTTTGGTATCGTACTTTTCAATTGAGACGGTCTGGGCTTTTAACCGGCCGACCAGGGCGTCGAGTTTTACCACGCTGCGGCCGGTATCGCCGTCGATCACAAAATCGGACTGGCTGAGTTGCTCGCCGGGTGCAATCAGGTAGCTGATGTCACCCAGGCGGGCAATGGGCTGACTGCCAGCTTTATCGAGATAGGCGCTGGCACCGATAATGGCAGTAAAGGGTTCCGCCGGCTCACCTTCGGTGGGGTGGAACACGGCCGCCAAATAGCCTACGGCACCGTCTGGCCGTGCGTAGGAACCGTCGTCACAGCCCAAAACATAGGACGCCAGGGTGCGCACCTGCTTGCCGCGTCCGCGTTGTGTTGCTTCATCCTGGCCCGGGTTGAAATGAAACAGGGTATCGTGCGCCGCGGTCATGATGGTTTGCAGGGCATCGGCGGCCGTGGTTTTGCCAGAGCCATTACCACCACTGAGCAGGTTGATTGGCCCGAAATCGAACTCCAGTAGCGGAATATTGCCCCAGTTTACGTAGATGAATTTTTTCAGAAACATAATGAGTCCTGTGTGAAAACAACGTCAGTCCTGTGCGAAAACAGAGGCAGTGGGGTCGGTAACGGTATTGCGGTCCAGATGTTGCCCCTCTTTGTCTGCATCGCCTTCTTCCGGGGCATGCTCAGCGGTGTCGTTCGCCCTGCCGGCGTCGGGCAAGGGGGCCTCGGGTAATTCGGTGCCTTCCAGCAAGGCGCCGAGCACATCGTCGGAGACGTAGCTCATGATCATGGGTCGAATGCGCACCCAGAAATCACTGCTGTCCAGGGCATCATCCTGGCTGAGTTGGATCAACCGCAACTGACGCAGGCGTTTGAACAGCTGTTTGCGTTCGGTCACGTTGTCGGGCAGCGACCGCTTCAGCAAGTTGCGCAGTGAAATGGTGATGTTCTCCAACGATGCCAGCACGCAGCCGTTATCGTCGACCTGGCCTTCGCGCAAAGCGCGGTCGTAGAGACTGCGCAATACCAGAACCAGCGCCACTTCCTGCTGATTGAGACGCACCCGGAACCCCTGGTTAAAGGGCCCTTCGCCGCTATCGTCCAGCCCCGGTACTTCGGCCCCGGGTGGAAACAGGCGCACAAAGTTAAAACGCCGATCATGCTGAATCTGAATCCCGATCAGTTCCAGATAATCCTGTACCTGCCCTTCCAGGCGCAGATAGCGATCATACATCTGCTGTTCCACCTGACTTTCGTCCCGGCAGATGACGCCATAGTCGAGTAACCGAATCAGCAGTTCGCTGTATTCCTGACGACTGAAACCGGCCGTTTCGAGCCGATGATCGAGATCATCAAACATGGTCTGACTCCTGTTTGGGCACATCGCTCGCACGCTGGGGTTCGAGCCGAATGCTGAAGTTATCCTGGGATTCAAAATATTCGGAAGCAACTGAATCACCGGTCCACTCGACGATAAACCGGTAATCGGACGACAGCGAACTGGCCGCACCGACTTCAATAGCGTGCGCCAGGGCCAGCAGGTCATCGGCGGTTTCCACCGGCAGGTCAGCGGTTGATACGGTCTCGCCCCGGCTCAGTTGGTTAACCAAATAATGTCGGACTCGGTTGTCATTGATCAGAAAGGCCTGGTCCAGCACCTGTTGTACATAGAGTTCCTTGCGCGCTTCGGTGTCGAAGTCATCCTGATTGTCTTCGGTGACTTCCATGGCAAAGTGGCGACGGGTTCGGGCGGCCTGTATGCGCACACTCACCGGGTCGATAAATCCAACCCGGGTCACCGACATGGCGGCACCCGCCCGGGCCAGACCGGCATCGCGGTCTTCGGCTTCCAACTGGCTCAGGCGCTGGCACACCTTGACCACGTCGTTGTGTTGCTGGCTGGCCAGGTAACTGATCTGACGGATAATAATGTCGGCCCGCTTGGTGAAGCCCTGTAAGGCCCGGCGCAGTGCTGGCACCATGATGTCACTGGCGGCTTTGAGCCGGCTTTCTATGTTGTCGAGCACAGACCAGAGCAGGCTCTGGCCTTCCTGAATTTGGTCGGGCAGCAATTCACGCAGGCGGCGCTCAGCACGGGCCTTGAAGCTGCGGTCCTGGGCGCGGATCTTGCGAATGCAGGTGGCGATATCATCGCGGTATTTCTCGACGTTATCGGCGCTGAGCCGTATGGATAGGTCTGGCTGGAAGCGTTTTTCCATGAAGTCGAAGAAATCCTGGCTGACCCGCTGTATCATCACCTGGCTCTCCATTTCCCGCACCAGCGCCCGCTTTCGCTCGTCAAGTTCGGCGATAATGTCGGTGAAATCGCTGATAATACGCTCAGAATACTCCCAGGCGTCGAGCACATCGTAGACTTCTCCGCGCTCAAGAAAGGCCTGCAAGGCGTTGCGCACGTTGCGGGTGTTGCGGTGGCGAGTGCGAATCTGGTCCAGGTCACCGGCGACGAAGGGCTCGGTAAACTGGCGGCCGCGGCGGCTGAAGTTGAAGGTGCTTTGCAGTGTGGCTTCATCGACCTGTTTTTCCAGCCAGCCATGCTCAACCAGGGTATTCAGTGACCAGACGGCCTGATCCCGGCTGGTGCGAAACCGCCCTTCCCGGTCACCGTCCTCGGTTGCCATTTCCGGCGCCCGCACCAGCGCTCCCTGAAAGGTGTCGACCACATCCTCGCGGGACAATGCATGGCCGTAATCGGCACTGGAACTGCTGTAGAGTCGCCGGTACAGCTCGGTCAGACACTCAACCAGCTGAGCCCGGTATTTACCGGTCATCGGTCGGAAAAACTGATTGCGCTCATTTTCGAAAAACATAAGGAAATCAATGCGTTGAGGGTGGCTTCACCGGGGCAGTGAGGATACCTTAAATCGGGCGCTTTCGACAGTCACAAACCGGTTCAGGCACCGGGGAAGTCGGCCACCGGTTGAAGCCTTATACTGTGGCCCTATTATTAGACTGTGGCTTCGGAGTTCTTGGTACCTTGAGTCCGCACCAGCCACCGGGTACGACTATCCGGGGTCGGCGTAAACCCGTCCATGGGGCCTAGACCGCAGCATCCTTGCTGCGGACTCCCCCGGATAGCCATACCCGGCGGCTGGTACTTGCTATGCAGCTCACTTCGATAATAGAAATATAAAATCCACAATCACTATTAGTGGCGTACTGATTTCCATCTTCTTCGCCAACAACTGGTAACTAACTACAGGACATCCAACCATGAGCATCCTAAAACTCCCCAAAACCGGCGCTCCTGCTCCGGAATTCACCACCCTCAACCAGAACGAAGAAACCGTGTCACTGAAGGATTTTCGCGGCAAGAAGGTGATCCTGTACTTCTACCCCAAAGCGATGACGCCCGGCTGCACCACCCAAGCCTGCGGCCTGCGCGACAGCAAGGCAGAGCTGGAAAAGCGCAATACGGTAGCGCTGGGCATTAGCCCGGATGCTCCCAAGCGGCTGGTCAAATTCATCGATAAGGAATCCCTGAACTTCGATCTGCTCAGCGATGAAGACCATAGCATTGCCGATAAATACGGAGTCTGGGGTCTGAAAAAGTTTATGGGCCGGGAATATGACGGTATTCATCGCATAACCTTTATCATTGATGAAGAGGGTAAACTGGCCCATGTGATGGACAAGGTTAAAACCAAAAGCCATCACGATGACGTACTAGCCGTCCTCGACAGCCTGTAGGGTCTGGTTAGCCGATAGCACAGATCAATCATCCACCGGCGGTAGACTGTCGTATACTGACGGTCTGCCCTTTTGAAGAGCCACTACATGACTGACACCCTGTCCAAGCTGTACCAAACTATGATTACCGAACTTGGCGAAGATCCCGCACGCGATGGCTTGCTGGATACACCAGGGCGGGCTGCGAAAGCCGTCCGTTTTCTGACCGATGGTTACAAACAGGACCTGGAGACGGTGACCAACGGGGCGGTGTTCAGTGCAGACACGGATGAGATGGTGCTGGTACAGGATATTGAGTTCTACTCCTTGTGTGAGCACCACATGCTGCCCTTTTTCGGCAAGGCGCACATCGCCTACATACCCCGGGGCAAGGTGCTGGGTTTGAGCAAGTTTGCGCGCATTACCGATATGTTCGCCCGCCGACTGCAGATTCAGGAACAACTGACCAAACAAATCGCCAATGCCGTGCTTGAGGTAACCGACGCCGCCGGAGTAGGCGTGGTGCTGGAGGCGCAACACCTGTGCATGATGATGCGCGGTGTCGAAAAACAGCAATCAAAAACCACAACGTCCGTCATGCTGGGCAGCTTTCGCAAGTCGCAAAACACCCGCAATGAATTCCTTACCTTACTGGGACGTCGCTGATGATTTACGAAAACACCGAAGCCTGTATCCGTATCAAAGATCTGCGACTGCGGACTTACGTGGGCATTAAAGAAGAGGAAATTAAGAATAAGCAGGACATTCTGCTCAACATCACCATACGCTTCGACGCCAGCGACGCCATTCATTCGACCGAGATCGAAGACACTCTAAACTATCGGGTGATCGCCAAGCAGATCATTGCCTTCGTGGAAGACAATAAGTTCCTGCTGCTTGAACGAATGACCCATGAGGTTCTGGCACTGATCATGGAACACAAAGAGGTCCGCTTTGCCGAGGTGGAAATCGACAAACCGCACGCTTTGCGCTTTGCTGAGTCGGTTTCCATCTCTCTGTCCGCCACCCGCCAGGCGCAGTAACGGCCAGTCTGACTGCATTCCATTTGCAAGCCCTTTTAATCAATGGTTTGATAGCGCGTTTTTTTGGGGTGAACAACACCCAATCCACTGATCAGAGGCCCTGCATGGCGCATTTTCTCATCATCAATACCGGTGGCACCATCGGTATGGCAGACACCGCCACTGGTCTGGCACCTCAGGCGGGTCTGCTGAAATCCACGTTGCTCAGCGATAGTCGGCTAGTGGCCTGGCAGAATCACACTCTGAGCTGGCAGGAATGGCAGCCGCTGATCGACTCATCAAACATCCGCCCCGGCCACTGGTATGAACTGCGTGATCAGATCAACAGCACTGAGTGCGATGGTGTCCTGATCATTCATGGTACGGATACACTCGCTTACAGCGCTGCTGCACTGAGCTTTTTGCTCGCGGGTACCTCCAAGACTGTCGTAATCACCGGCTCGATGCGACCACTGATACAGCCCAACAGTGACGGTTATGGCAACCTGGCACTGGCATTGAATATTCTGACCCGCCAACAACCAGAGGTGTTTGTCGCGTTCAACGGCCGATGCCTGCCCGCCAGTAGGGTAAGCAAGGTTGATACCGCAGCGGACAGCGCTTTTATGACGCCTAACTGGTCCGACACTCTGTGGTCACAGCCCCCCGGCACGGCTAAAACTGACCTGAACCGGCCCTGGCGGCCCTCGGCTCTGGGTGTTCAAACCCTGTTTCCCGGCATGCCTATGGATGGGCTGATGAGCATGGTCGAACGGAACTACCGAGCCCTGGTCCTGAACACTTACGGCAGTGGTAATGTCATGACAGATTCGGCACTGGAACGCATTCTGGAAAAGGCCAGTAACCAGTCAATTCCGGTTTTCGTTCGCAGCCAGTGTCTTTTTGGTGAGGTTCACCTCGGCCAATACGCGGCCAGCAGCCTGCTCAGCAATGTCGGTGCCGTTGCCTGCGGCAGCATGCCGTTGGAAACGGTGTTGGCGAAGTTGCAGATACTCTGCTCCCAGTTCAACAGTGCCACCGAAGTCATTGACGGCTTTACTCAACCCTGGGCGCGGGAATGGCAGTCGCTGTGAGTTGAGCCTCGGCTGCGATATACTGCCAGCCCTCATCTTTTCTACGGAGCCTGTATGTCTCTTGGCACCTGGACACCCACTGAAACAACACCCCAGCCACCCAGCCGCAACACACTGATACTGGCGGCGTCACTGGGCCTGAACGATGCTCACTCGTTTCCGGCGCACGCAGCACCGGAAGGTCTGGATGAACTGCAAGGTTGGCTGAAACAACCCCGCTCACTCTGGCAACCGGTTCTGGAACCACTGGAAACCGACATTCTGGTCGCTCTGATCCGGTTTTTCACACTGGCAGAACACCACTGGGCAGGCTGGGAGGCGGGTGATAAGAACCCGGCCATCTGGATTTGCAAGGCGCTCAAGCCGCGGGGTGCCTTCCCCGACGCCGAGCTAACTCGCTGGATCAAGGCACACACCGACAATCGCTTTCTGCCCTATGGCAACCCTCTGGCATGAAACCGGCTCTGCCCGTCGATGATATTCGCGACGAGGTGCTGTCGCACTGGGCGCATCGCGGTTGCCTGGTGCAGTCGCCGCCCGGCTCTGGTAAAACCACCCGTTTGCCGCTCTGGTTGCTGGAAGAGACCCGTCAGGAAATTGTGCTGCTGCTTCCCCGCCGCCTGCCAGTCAAGCTGGCCGCACACCAGTTAGCACGGCAACTGGGCGAATCCGTAGGCCAGACGGTGGGCATCAGTCTGCGCGATGACACACGCCGCAGCCACCAAACCCGGCTCACCGTCACCACCTACGGTGCTTTTTTACGACGGCTAACCCGGGACCCCGACCTCACGGGGGTCAGTACCGTTATTTTGGATGAATTTCATGAACGCCAGCTCGATCAGGATAGCTGCCTGACCTTGCTGCACAGCTGCACAGCCCTGTTTCGGCCAGACCTGAAGCTACTGGTAATGTCGGCCACCCTGGCCATGGATACCCTGCACCAGCGTCTTGCCCTGCCCAAGGTCGCATCCGACGGTCAGCTGCACCCGCTGACGCTGCATTACCGGCCGGTGCGGCACGCCGACTGGCAGAGCGCCCTGCTGGGGGTAATTGAAGAAGCCCGGCACCAGTGCGACGACCATATTCTGGTGTTTTTGCCGGGGTTACGGAACATAGAAGCCGTGAACCGGCGGTTACCGGCCGATTGTGAGACCTTTATCGTGCACAGCCAGGTCAACAACGACGACCTGATCGACCAGTTGCGACACAGCAACGCCGCGGTCATTCTCAGCACCAATCTGGCGGAAAGCAGTGTCACCCTGCCCGGCGTCCGCTGTGTTGTCGATCTGGGCCGTGAACGCTATGCCCGGGTCGACCCCCATACCGACCTGACCGAGCTGGTCACCCGACGCATCAGCAAATCGAGCGCCGATCAGCGGGCCGGTCGCGCTGCCAGGGAGGGCCCCGGGCTTTGCTTTCGACTCTGGTCCGAAACCGAACAGGATGCTCTGGCACCCGACCAGCCCGCCGAGATCACCCAGGCCGACCTTAAACCCCTGGTATTAAACCTTGCCGACTGGGGCCTGCAACGCGAGGATGCCTTCTGGCTGACACCGCCCAATCCCGGCCGCTGGAAAGTGGCGCTGGATCAGTTGCACCACTGGCAGGCGGTAGACCCCACCGGTACTCAGCTGACAGACCACGGTCGCACACTGATCGATGCTGGCCTCACACCGGCGCTGGCCCACCTGGTTAGTCTGGCTAAAGACCTGGAGATAATCAGCGATGCGCTCTGGTTTGCGGCCCTGATGAGTCTTGAGCAACCGTTACCCGAACCGGTACTCGATACTTTTTTGACACAGGTTAATCAGGGTGAAGCGCGTTTGACGCAGGAAGCCAGGCGCCTGGCCCGATCCCTTGGCGTGTCGCTCAGAGGCAAGGCACAACCGTTGCCCGATGAATTACTGATCAGAGCTCTACCGCAACGCCTGGTGCGGGTAGATGCCGATGCAACTGCCCAGCTGGCGTCTGGTCGACAGCTCAGACGTCGCGATCAGGGTCCGAAACCTGGCTGGTACTTGCTTGTGCACGGACAGGATCAGGGCAACAGCATTCTCGCGCACACCCTGTGGCCGCTGACCGAACAGGCTATCCAGTTGGGCCTGCCGGAAACGGAAACAGTACGCTACCGGCCCGATCTGGACCGGTTTGAATCCGAACGCCGCCGGGGTACCTTTGTGCTCTCAACCCAGCCAACTCGGCCGAACACAGCCCAAAAGATCACCGCCTGGGGTCACTGCCTGGCACAGACCCCGATAGAACAGTGGCCCGCCCCGGCATCGCTCGGCATCTGGCTGGATCGCTATACTCTGGTGCGTCACCACCTGCCGGACGACTGGCCCGAAGTGCCAAGTGCCGACACTTTGCTGCAATGGGCTGAGCCCTATTTAACCGCCTTGAAAAAACTATCTGATCTGAGCACGCCCGAGGTGCTCAATGCCTGGCTCGGCTACGACCGGGTTCGCCGGATAAACCAGCTGTGCCCACCGCGCTGGATGGCGCCTTCCGATCGAGAGGTTCTGCTAAGCTACGATGCCAGCGCCAACCGCGTTACCGCCGACCTCAAGCTGCAAGAGGCTTTCGGATTGACTGAGTCGCCCACGCTGATAGACGGCAAGCTGGCTCTGACCCTTAACCTACAGGCCCCGAATGGCCGCACCCTGGCCAGTGTCACCGATTTGCCACATTTCTGGTCTAGGGTCTACCCCGACATACGCAAGGAGATGCGTGGCCGCTACAACAAACACCCCTGGCCAGCCGATCCCATGACGGCACTGGCCACTCAGGCGACCAACCGTCAATTGGCGGGTCAACGCCCTTTATAACGAGGCTCTAACCAGTTCATGAATCCATATTCACGCATCAGAGATCTTCGCAATCTGCCCGCCAGAGGCCTGCAACGCTGGGTCAAGGCCACTCGCTACAGCTGGCAGGGCTTGCGCAGTGCGGTTATACACGAAGAAGCCTTCCGTCAGGAAACCATTGCCCTGTTAGTGGGTGTACCGGCGGCTCTGTGGATAGGCACTACGGTTTGGCAGTCTGCCCTGTTAATTGCTTCATTACTGCTGATCATGGTGGTTGAAATGATCAACAGTGCACTGGAAGCGCTGGTCGACCGGGTCAGTACAGACTTTCATGAATTGTCGGGACGCACCAAGGACATGGGCTCCGCTGCGGTATTATTGACGATTTTTATTGCCATACTCGTCTGGGGGACAGCCATTTGGCAGAAATGGCTGGTCGGATGACGGTCCACACGCGCTGGTTAACGGTATCGAAAGACTGACCCTGAGATTAGACGTCAGAAATCATTAAACGCCTGGTAAGGCCAAATCTGAGCCGGGCGATCTTCCACCCGTTCAATCGGTCCGTATTCACTTTCCAGACGCGCCATAATGGTCATCGCCAATTCAAATTCGGCTTGCACACCGATGTCTTCACCGGTAATGGCAAAGCACAATTTGCGATTGGAGCGCATAAACCCACGTGTCGTCACAACCTCCGTGTTGAAGCGCTGAGCAAAGCTTTTGATGGGTTCGCATTGGGCAGAAGGTGCCTGACTGAGTGTCAGATTCCAGACACGCTCCCAGCAGCGGGCAGCGAGTCGGATTCGTGGTGGCAATGGAGGCAGCTCGGTCGAGCTGTATCTGGGTGCATGCAGTCTGCTGACATTGGCATCGAGTCTGGATTTAGCTTCGGTCATGTTCGCCCTGTCTGGTCAGTCGAATGGTACGGTATAGCGACCAACTACCCCTATAAGGTGCCTAGTCTGCCTGGTACTCCTCGTCTTTCCGTGACATGCAACGCTGTGCAGTGAACTTACTGTACGTGTGCTTCTCCCTGCCTAAAAAGTAACCTATACACTTTCACAGCAAAGTCAATTGCCCCGCGCCCAAACTGTGCTTTACGGCGCAATTAAACCTCTGGCTAAAGCAATAATCGTAAAAAAACGTCAATTATCGCAGACTGCTCTCACTCAGCTATTCGCAGTAAAGCCGGTGCATCAGGCCAATCACCTGTTCGGCCTCGTCGCTGGCTATGCGGTAATACACCGTCTGTGCCTGTTTTCGCACTTTGACCAATTGGTCACGACGCAGCCGTGCCAGATGCTGTGACAAAGCAGACTGGCTAAGATCGATACGCAGATTCAACTCGGAAACGGACTTCTCACCGTCCAATAGATTGCATAAAATCAACAACCGGCATTCATTACTCAACGCTTTAAGCAGCAGTGATGCCCTGTGCACATTTTGCTCCATGTCATCAACGACCCGATGCATCCCGGTTGCCATTGAATTACTCTCCTTCTTCAAGTGAACACAAATGATAAACGACTACCCGAAGGTTTCACTACTGATTGTGTTTTTTTGAATGGCTGTTCACAGTTATGCAGCCAGATGTTTCCTCTGTTTCTTGGCATGAATCCGCCATTACATTACTCTGCCGACCATTCTGACAATCAGGAACACCCATGACTGCAATTTTACCTCCCCGCCCGGCCGGACTGATCCGATTGATCGGCAGCCTGATTTACGACTGGCTGGTATTACTGGGTGTACTGATGTTGCTGGGCTTCCTGGCCGTGGCGGTGAACAAATGGCTAACTGGCGCAGATGCCATTGCTCCGGGGAATCCACTGTTTATCATATGGAATCTGCTGATCATCTACTTTTATTTTGCTGGCTTCTGGGTCACCAAGTCGCAGACGGTTGGTATGCGGGCCTGGCGCATTCATCTGGCATCCACCAACGATCGCCCACTGGGTTGGATGCACGCTACTCTCCGCCTGCTCACCGCCATTCCAGCCTGGGGCCTGGCCGGCATGGGTGTCTTCTGGCGCTACACCAATCGCGACCGGATCGGCTGGCAGGACCAGGCGAGCTGGACTCAGGTCTATTATCGCCCCAAGTGATAATCTATCAGCGTTTGCCCCAGCTGACACTCTGAACACAAAGAAATTGATCGGCACACTGCGACGACGCTGCCAAGTACCGTCCTCATTGGCTATCATGGGGCCACGTACCGGGTGCATACCCGGTCAATTCCGTTTGTTCACAGCTTAGGTTGGAGACATCATGCAATTTACCGTTTCATCCGTCGCACTCAGCGCCACCGATACCGATGCCCTGGTTATTTTCCATTTTGACGATGCCGACAGCCCCGGTGTAAAGGCGCTGACAGAAGCGCATCCCAAACTGATTCAGTCACTGCGCGATACACAGGTGTTGTCATCCAAAACCGGACAGGTCACCCCGCTGTTGGGCCACAACGACCTGCCAGCTGGCCAGGTGTTCGTGATCGGTGCTGGCAAACAGGCCGACTTCCGGGAAAACCAGTTTATCAAGGTTGTTAAGGCGGCCATTGCCACCCTGAAAAGCACCAAGGCCAAGACAGCCAGCATCGCTCTGGATGACATTCAGGTGGCGGGCCGCACGCTGCAATGGGCCGCTCAGAAGGCGACGGAAGTGATTTTGACCGGGCTCTATCAGTACGACACCACCAAGTCCAAGAAGGCCGATGCAACGGCGCTGCAAGCACTGACTTTCCTGAGCAAGGACACTGAGCTTGAAGCGCCGATCCGTACCGGTAAGGCGTTGGCCCATGGCGTCAACGTCGCACGCGAACTGGGCAACCTGCCCGCTAATATCTGCAACCCCCAGTATCTGGCCGAACAGGCGCAGAATCTTGCTGACGCCTATGACGAAATCAGTGTAGAGATCCTCAGCCAGAAAGAAATGGAAGCACTCGGCATGGGATCCTTCCTGGCCGTAACCCAGGGCAGCGCCAATCCGCCTTACGTCCTGGTCATGAAATACCAGGGTGCTGGTGCCAACGAAAAACCCCATGTTCTGGTCGGCAAGGGCCTGACCTTCGATACCGGTGGCATATCCATCAAACCCGCTCAGGGCATGGAAGACATGAAGTTCGACATGCTAGGTGCGGCCTCTGTGTTTGGCACCCTGAATACCATTGCCGAACTGAAACCCGCCATGAACGTCATTGGTGTCGTTGCAGCGGCCGAAAACATGTGTTCGGCCACGGCAACCCGGCCGGGAGACGTGGTCAGCAGTATGTCGGGAAAGACCATCGAGATCATCAATACCGATGCTGAAGGTCGCCTGGTGCTGTGTGACGCCCTGACCTACGTTGAACGGTTCGACCCGGCCAGTGTGGTCGATATCGCCACTCTGACCGGCGCTATCGTCATTGGCCTGGGCCACCACCCGCTGGCTGTCTATGCCAACGATGACAGTCTGCAGCAGGATCTCATCAGCGCTGGCACCCAAGCCTGGGATCGCGGATGGCCGATGCCACTGTGGGACGACTACCGCGAGGAGCTGGACAGCCCCTATGCCGACCTGCGTAATATTGGCCAGGGCCGTGCCGGTGGTTCCATCACAGCAGCAGTCTTCCTGGCCCAGTTCACTGAAAAATACAAATGGGCGCACCTGGACATCGCTGGCGCCGGCTGGACCTCCGCCAAAGAAGGCGCGACCGGTCGCCCGGTTGGCCTGCTAACCCACTATTTGCTCAGCCAGTTGACCCAATAACCGGGCTTTGCCCGGTTATTGGGTCATGCTTGGGAGTTCGAATTGGCTGCATCGCTTCTAACCCGCGACGGATGGCCGGACTGCTCCTGCGGGGGCGCCGTAAATACGTCCCTGTAGGCTTAACTTCGGCATCCATGCCTCAGATACCCTCGCAAAAGCAGTCCGGCCACCCGTCGCTAGTCGACCGTGGACTCCGAAACTAAGTTTAAACCTCAAGTTTCGGAGTTTGCCTGGGAGACTAGCATCGGGTACCGGGTGCCCCCCTGTGGGGTAGTCCGCAGCAGGGATGCTGCGGCCTAGGCTCCATGGATGGATCCACGCCGACCCCACAGGGGCATACCCGGTACCCGATGCGGACCAACGCCACATCTTCCTGCTGCCCGCTGCTTTAGGTACCATGGTGTTTTCGCCGTAATGAACCCGACTCATGACCCAGGTAGATTTTCACATTGTTCCGGTGCTGCAAGCCGCAGACCGCTATGCCTATGCCGCGCGCCTGGTCAACAAGGCACGGAGCCACCAGCACAGAGTACTACTGGCGGTGGACGATGAGGCCATGGCCCGGTCAGTCAGTGAGCTACTTTGGTCCACGCCCCCGGAAAGTTTCCTGGCTCACAGCTTGCTCGCGGGCGGTGATGACGACGTACAGATTGGCTGGCACACGGAGCCGGGTCAGCATCATGATGTTCTGATCAACCTGGCCGCTGACATCCCCGAATATTTTTCCCGGTTCGAGCGCGTCTTTGAAGTCGTCAGCCAGGACCCTGCTGTATTGAACGCCACTCGGGCGCACTATAAGTTTTACCAGGACCGGGGCTATCCGCTGAAGCGTCATGACTTGAGAGACCGGGTATAGATGGATCAGAAGGATTCCCAACAAAGCCTGCTGCAGGATCTGGAAGACATCCGTCAGAGTCTCGACAGAATAGCTCAATCGGAAACGCAGATTCCCCTGCTCGATGAAATTGTCGATAAACGCACCCCGACGCATGTCAGTCCGGACAACCCGTTTTTATCGAGCCAGTCTCTGTCGGAGTTGATTCGTATCCACAATGAAGCCGAAACACGG
Source organism: Saccharospirillum sp. (assembly GCF_040881935.1). NCBI lineage: Bacteria > Pseudomonadati > Pseudomonadota > Gammaproteobacteria > Oceanospirillales > Saccharospirillaceae > Saccharospirillum > Saccharospirillum sp. Next base: position 23,817 of record NZ_JBBECH010000024.1, read on the forward strand.
GCGGCTGACGAACTGGCGCCGCTAAGGCCAATCAACGAGATCGTTCGCAGAGAACAAAACTTGCCAACGGCAGAGGAAACCCCCAAGCCACCTTCGGCACCGGACCCGGAGCAGGTTATGGCCTAGCTAGAGACGGTATTTGGTCACTGGATCGATGATACCGTGAGCGACTATCTGCAGTTATTTGAACGCGACCTGCGCAACCGCCTGCAACAGGACTTCCGGTTACTGGTCAGCCAGTGGTACGCGGAAAATGACTTACCCCTGCCCGAAGCGTTCAAACGTTCCGAACCGGATCAGCCAACCGAGCCCGACGATTAGTTTCAATCCCCTGTCCATGTATAATGGCAGCCATCAGACTTCCGGGCAGGCTCCCAGGCCCGCCCTTTTTTTCACTGTCAGCCAAGCGAGTTAAGAGCCCTCATGGAGAAGACGTACCAGCCGCAAGCGATTGAAGGCAAACACTACCAGCGTTGGGAAGCTAACGAGTGGTTCAAACCCTCAGGTCTGGGCGACGCCTACTGCATTATGATTCCACCGCCCAATGTCACCGGGTCGCTGCACATGGGCCACGCTTTCCAGCAAACCATCATGGATGCGCTGACCCGTTACCATCGTATGAAAGGCTTTAATACGCTCTGGCAAACCGGCAGCGACCATGCCGGCATCGCCACGCAAATGGTGGTAGAGCGTGGGCTCGCACGTGAAGGCAAAACTCGCCACGATCTCGGCCGGGAAACCTTTATCGATCGGGTCTGGCAGTGGAAGGAACAGTCTGGTGGCACCATCAGCTCGCAGATGCGCCGCCTGGGTGACTCGGTTGACTGGACACGCGAACGCTTCACCATGGACGAAGGCCTGTCCAATGCCGTGCGTGAAGTCTTTGTACGGTTGTACGACGATAAACTGATTTACCGTGGCAAGCGTCTGGTCAACTGGGACCCGGTGTTTCATACCGCCATTTCCGACCTGGAAGTTGAAAACAAGGAAGAACAGGGTTCGCTCTGGCACTTCCGTTACCCGCTGGCCGACGGCGCTACTACCGCCGATGGCAAATCCTACATCGTTGTGGCCACCACTCGCCCTGAAACTATTCTGGGCGATACCGCCGTAGCCGTTAACCCGGACGACGAGCGTTATCAGTCTCTGGTCGGAAAATTCGTCGACTTACCGTTGCTTGGTCGGCGCATTCCTATTGTTGCCGACGACTATGTCGATGCAGAGTTTGGCAGCGGCTGCGTTAAAATTACGCCCGCGCACGACTTTAACGACTACGAAGTCGGTAAACGCCACGGCGCGACCCTGGTCAACGTGCTTGATCAGGACGCTCACATTCTGCCAGCCGCTGAAGCCTACACCTACGAAGGCCAACCCATCGATGATTTCGATGGCACTCTGCCCGAAGGCTATGGCGGCCTCGACCGGCTCGACGCCCGCAAAAAGATCATCGTCGATTTCGAAAACCTGGGCTGGCTGGACTCGATCAAGGAACACAGCCTGATGGTACCGCGCGGCGACCGCTCCGGAGCCGTCATCGAACCCTGGCTGACCGATCAGTGGTACGTCAGTGCCAAAACCCTGGCAGAACCGGCCATTAAAGCGGTTGAAGACGGTGACATCGAATTCGTGCCCAAACAATGGGAAAACACCTATTTTTCCTGGATGCGGGACATTCAGGACTGGTGTATTTCGCGCCAATTGTGGTGGGGCCACCAGATTCCGGCCTGGTACGATGCCAACGGCGAGGTTTATGTGGGCCGCAGCGAAACCGAGGTCCGCAGCAAGTACAACCTCGACGACGCCATTACCCTGACGCAGGACGAAGATGTTCTGGATACCTGGTTCAGTTCCGCTCTGTGGACGTTTTCGACACTGGGCTGGCCGGAACGCGAGGATCTGGTGAAAACCTTTCATCCGACCGACGTACTGGTGACCGGTTTCGACATCATTTTCTTCTGGGTTGCGCGGATGATGATGATGACGATGCACTTCATCAAAAATGACGACGGCACCCCTCAGGTTCCCTTTAAAAAGGTCTACGTCACCGGGCTGATTCGCGACGAAAACGGCCAGAAAATGTCGAAGTCCAAGGGCAATGTGATTGACCCCATCGACCTGATTGACGGCATTGGCATTGACGATCTGGTGGCCAAACGAACCAGCGGCATGATGCAGCCCAAATTGGCTGCCAAGATTGAAAAAATGACCCGCAAGAGTTTTCCAGACGGCATGGACTCGTCCGGCACTGACGCCCTGAGGTTTACGCTGGCCTCACTTGCCAGCCAGGGGCGAGACATCAATTTCGACGTCAAACGGCTCGAAGGCTACCGTAATTTCTGCAACAAAATCTGGAACGCAGCCCGCTACGTGTTGATGAACACAGAAGGCCAGGACTGCGGCCAGAATGGTGGTGAAGTTGAGCTGACCCTGGCGGATCGCTGGATCAGTTCCCGCCTGCAACGGCTGGAGCAGGATGTCGAGCGTCACTATACCAACTACCGCTTCGACCTGATGAGCCAGGCTTTATACGAGTTCATCTGGAACGAATACTGCGACTGGTATCTGGAACTGTCCAAACCCGTACTCTGGGACGAAAACGCCTCCGCCGAGGTTCAGCGCGGCACCCGGCGCACTCTGGTGCGCGTGCTGGAAGCTCTGCTGCGCCTGGCACACCCGATCATGCCCTTCATTACCGAAGAAATCTGGCTGTCGATCCGGGACTTAGCGGCACGCGAAGGCGACACCCTGATGTTGCAACCTTTTCCAAAAGCCGATTCTGCCAAAATCGACACAGACGCAGAAGCGGATATTGAATGGGTCAAAGGTGTCATCGTTGGCGTGCGCAACATCCGTGGCGAAATGAATATAGCCCCAGGCAAGGCGTTGCCCGTTATGTTCCAAAAGGGCAGCGATGAAGACAAGCGACGCCTGGCGGAAAACGACAACTTCCTTAAGACCCTGGCAAAGCTGGAGAGCGTAACCTGGTTGGAAGAGGGCGACGAAGCGCCCATGTCAGCCACCCAGCTGGTAGGCGAACTGAAGGTACTGGTGCCCATGGCGGGGTTGATTGATGTCGCCGCCGAGCAGGCACGTTTGACCAAAGCGTTGGAGAAAACCCGCACTGAACTGGCGAAAGTTGAAGGCAAACTGAATAACGAAAACTTTGTATCCAAAGCACCAGACGACGTCATCGCCAAGGAACGCGAAAAGGCCCGGGGCTACGCCCACAGCCAGGCGGAATTGGAGCAGCAACTGGATCAACTGGCGGCGCTGAAATAGCGCCCTGGCAATTCGACTCAGTAACGCCGTTTGCGATCGGTAGGTCGTTTGGGGCGTTACGGTAGAGGTTTTGCGGGCGGCTGCCTCAACAAGGTTTTTACGCGCTGGTGCATGGTATCTCGCAGATCTGTATCGGCACTGTGCGTAACCTCCAAGTCTTTCAAAATGCCGTTTTCAAGACCATAAATCCAACCGTGCAGTGACAGTTCCTGACCTCGTTCCCAGGCATTCTGAACAATGGTGGTTTCTGCCAGATTCAACACCTGTGCCATCACATTGACTTCACAGAGTCGATTCAATTTGGTCGCTTCATCGGGCAATGCATCGAAATAGCGGCGGTAAATCTTCAGCACGTCCTGAATGTGTCGCAACCAGTTGTCGATCAGACCCAGTCGCTGATTGCTCAGCGCGGCCGCCACCCCGCCACATCCGTAGTGTCCGGTGACAATGATGTGCTTTACCTTCAACACATCCACCGCAAACTGAATAACTGACAAACAGTTCAGGTCAGTATGAACCACCAGGTTGGCAACATTCCGATGCACAAAGACTTCACCGGGCAACAGACCCATGATTTCATTGGCAGGCACACGGCTGTCGGCGCAGCCGATCCAGAGCAGCTCGGGCTTCTGCTGACGCGCCAGCTGTTTAAAGAAATCCGGCTGTTCAGCGGTTATTTTTTCCGCCCACTGTCGGTTGCTTTCCAGTAAATGATCCAAATTCAAAATGTCACTCCTAAGTCAATAGTTGCTATCCAAACTCTACCCTAATCGCGAGCCCTTGAGGGTTCAAGATTGAACAAGAGCAAACACTGTTTACATTAAGGACAGGATAGACTCATTAGCAGCAGACTGCCGGGTTCTGCTTACCGGCTTAAACCAACCAGAATCCAATTAGAAAAAACCGGGCCCCTTTGCCCAGCGTCAACCATATGGCTGACGACACCAGTGGCAAACGCAGCCACCCCGCCGCGATTGGAAGCAAATCGCCGACAACCGGCAACCAGGCCATGGCCAACACGGGCGTTCCCCAGCGTTGCATGCTGTGTTCCGTGGCCTGAGACGGCTGCCAGCGCGAAGACACTACACCGGCCTGACGCGCCCACCGGGCCAGCATCAGCATCAGCCAGGCACCGAGTACGTTACCGAGGGTTGCCACCAACCAATAGGCGATAAACAAATCGCCGGACTGACGCACCAACCCAATAAACAGCAACTCTGTGCCCAGCGGCCAGAGCGTTGCGGCGATAAAGGCTACCGCGAACAAAACCAGAAAAGACACCATGCTCAGCCGGGTCGTTCAATGTCAAAGGTATCGCGCGTGGTACTGTAGGTGTTGCCCGCCATGCGGCCGACAGCGTCCAGTTTGTCTGCCAGGATACGACCGTTATCGTAGAGCGCGTCGGCAACCTGCACATGAACGATGTCGCCAAACCGCTGAATCTCGCGCAGTCGGCATTCAAAATGGATCTGCGCCTGTGCAATGCGCGGTGGCGTAACGGTCAAAGACGGCACCGTCGTTAACCCGGCGAAGCCAACCTCACTGTCGCCGCGCGCCAGAGGAGCGGATGTCTGGTTCATCGCCTCTACCACCGAATGGCTGACAATATTCAGCGTGAATTCCGGGCATTCTTCAAGGTTCAGTACGGTATCTTTCTCACCAACAGGTTTGCGCAATGGGGCAAACGCCACGATAGGCGGGTTGACACTAACCAGTGTGAAAAAAGAAAACGGCGCCAAATTGAGTAAACCCTGGTTATTGCGAGTGCAAACCCAGGCGATCGGGCGCGGCTGAATGGAGCCCACCATCAATTTATAAATAGAGGTTGCGTCTAGGTCGGCAATGGCCAGTTCCATAAGGGCTTATCCTGCACAGGGAAAGGGTTTTGCCCGGGCCGTCACCCAGGGTATTCGAGGTCGTTCAATTCACCCAACGCGGGCACCGGATTACGCCAACGGATTGGTGGCGCACATGGACAGATACTGTTTGATCACAGCATCCATGCCCTGCTCGATGCATTCAACAGTCAGAACGTGGCCAATCGAGACTTCCAGTATGCCCGGAATGCTCAGGAAATCGGGCAGGTTATGCAAATCCAGGTCGTGACCGGCGTTAACGCCCAGCCCAAGACGCCGCGCAAGGTCTGCTGCCTCGCGGTACTTCGCCAGAACCATTGTCGCCGACTCAGTGCCATGCGCACTGGCGTAACCTTCAGTATACAGTTCAATTCGCTGGGCACTTGAGTTTGTCGCCCGCTTTACCTGGTCGGTATCCGGGTCAAGAAAAACCGAACTGCGCACGCCTGCGGCATGAATACGGGCCAAAACGGTTTCGAGAAAATCCGCGTGTTGGGTAAAATCCCAGCCGTGGTCCGACGTCAGTTGGTTGGGCTTATCCGGTACCAGGGTGCACTGATGTGGCTTTACCGCTTCAATCAATGCCAGAAAATCGTCAGTCGGGTACCCTTCAATGTTTAATTCAACATCGGGGTGCGCTGCCAAGGCGGCTTTCAGATCGTGCGCGTCCCGCGCGGTTGCGTGTCGGGCATCCGGGCGCGGGTGAATGGTAATTCCGTGCACGCCGAGTGCGATGAACTTTTGGGCAAACGTCACCACATTGGGAAAATCGCGACCACGGGAATTCCGCAGTAAGGCTATTTTATTAAGGTTAACACTCAGTTGCGTCATTCAGGTTCCTACTGACTATTGCGACCAATGCTGAATAGTGTATCAAACTTTGGCGGCATCAAAGTGCCAGTGCACTCCGTCTGCCGTCGTTTCGCTGTAAAAGCCTGGCAGTGTACGATCGAGATAGACCGCACTGGCAAACAGCGCGAACAATGCATCGTTATCGACCAGATGTTCCTGCGCCAGAAATTCAGCAGGCGACGGCTTTTGCGCTTCGCAATAACCTTGCCAGAGTGCCTCGAATTGCTCACTTACCGGAACTGGAAGATCAAACCAGAGTGACCCGTGTTTGAGCATCCACACCCGGTGCACCCGGGGCTGCAGAAACAGCTGGGTGAGTGCCACCCGACGCGGATTCATGAATCGACTGGTAACAGTATCCGGTAATCGCCCGTCAGCACGGCGACCAGGTCTGCGCTGTCATCCCGGGCAGTGACTTCAACCCGGGCTCGCCAGTGACCACTGGGTCGCCGATCAGGCGGTGCGGTAAACCGGGCCTCTATATCCAGATCCGACCAGCCAGCCTTGGGGTATGACACCTGACTGTCTTTGATCGCGACCAGCTCGGGCAAGCCTTGTTGCCCTGCCCACCGGGCCGTGTGATACCAGCCCGCAACCACCAGCGCTGCATACTGGCTCCCGGCAAACACCGTCCCCTTGTCGTTACGGTTGCCCTGCAATGGCATCCGAAACAGGGTGTGGGCATCATCACTGCTTACCCATTCAATGCCCAGTTTGGCCAGCGGCTCTATGTGTTCCAGCTGCATCATCGTCTGGTCTCCGCGCCCTTGGGGCCAAGCCAGTCCGGGAAGGCTTCCAGCGAGTGCAACCTAACGGCCAGCCTGGGTTCCCATTCCGGGTCGGTGGGCACCAGATCCGGCACATGCACTACGGCGCAGCCTGCGGCCAACCCGGCGTGCACGCCATTGGGGCTGTCTTCGACGACCAAGGCCTTCGCGGGGGCAACGTCCAGTCGGCTGCAGCCCACCAAATAAGGTTCTGGGTGAGGCTTGCCCTGTGTCACCTGATCGCCACCCAACAACGATTCGAAATACCCCAGCAACCCGACACGGGCCAGCTTGGCTTCAGCCAGCTCCGCGCGGGTACTGGTCACCACCATCTGACGACGGCCAGAGCGGGCAACGTGTTCCAGCGACTCGATCACACCGGGTTTTAATACCAGCTCAGTCTTGGCCCGCTCGGTATAACGATCCCGGGTCTGGTTAATCCAGTACTCGGCGCTGCTTTCGGAATCCACATAGCTCAAGAACCATTGAATCAATCCGGATCTGTTCAGACCGATGGTCTCCAGATAACTGCGCTCGGCGTCAGGTACCGGGCCACCGTTGGTCATCACCTCAACAAAGACCGATTGCACCAGGCGCTCCGAATCCAGTAACACACCGTCCATATCCCAGAGTACGGCCTCGTATTCAGGTCGTGCCATTACGTCTCTCCCAGGCAAGCGGCCAGATCATCGGCCAGTCGCAGCATCATATCAGCATAAAGCCCGGTGCCGGGCTCGGATAGCTGGCCCAGTGGGTCAATTGCCCCCAGAGTAGCGGTCTCCACGCCGTCGACCAACGGCAACAGCCAACGTTCGCTGTACTGAGGTTCGCGGAACAGGCAAACGCGTTCAAGTGGCGCCGCCAGGTCTCGCAACCGGGCAATGGTTCTCGGCCCGGGTGGAATATCCGGGTTCAACACCAGTGCCCCCAGTCCGTTCAGATTCTGGTCGTGCTCAAAATACTGAAAACCATCGTGAAACACGATGTAGGGGGTGCTCCGACTGGTGCTCAATCTTTCGTCAAGTTGGCTGGCCAGCGCATCCAGACGCAACCCGGTCTGATCGGCATTGCGTTGATAATGGTCGCGATGATCCGGATCAAACTCGCTGAGACGAGTGGCCACAAAGTCGACAAACACGCGGGCGTTATTCAATGACAGCCAGATGTGAGGATCCAGATCCCCATGGTCATGATCGTGGTCGGTGCCCGACGGGGTGAACAGAGTATCGCGCATCGGCAGCAGCGCCATACCGGCATCAAAATCATGCAATTCAAACGCCTGGGCATCAGCTGACAGACGCGGCAACAGGCGCGCCAGGGAGATCTCGAGTTCCGGACCGATCCAGAACAGCAGATCGGCTTCGACGATTGCTTTCAATTGTCGGGGCGTCATGGCACTGGAATGGGGTGACTGACTGGCTTCATACACCAACTCAGGCTCTGCCACCCCGTCCATCACCTGGGCAACCAGGCTGTGCAGCGGGGCGATGGAAACGAGAACCTTCGGTGGGTCGGCCAGGGCTTTCACCGGACATACCATTAATACCAGCAGTGCCAGTGGCCAAACTGGGCGAGCCAGCATCGATAACACAGTCATAAGTCACTCATTGCAAAAGGGTTCTGGGAGCGGATTAAATAGTTGGTATGATACACTGTAACTTCAAGTATGTGGTTGCTTTGGCTAGTTCGTTTCCAAACCAACCCACCCGACGACCGATGAATTCCCAGGAGACATTGCACCCGTGTCACACGCTCAACCCCTTATAGAAGCCCGGCAACTGGGCGTTCGACTTGGTGGTGAAACCATTATCCGCAACGTCAACCTCAGGGTGTTCAATGGCCAGATTGTTACGCTGATAGGCCCCAACGGCGCGGGCAAGTCGACACTGATCAAAACCTTGCTGGGAGTTCACCGGGTCAGCGAGGGGCAACTAACTCTGGCACCGTCACTGACCATTGGGTACATGCCACAACGCATCAGCATCGATGATTCACTGCCCTTATCGGTATATCGGCTGATGACCCTGACCCACCGGGCATCAAAACCCAAGGTGGTTGAGGCCCTGCGTCTGACTGACGTTCCGCATCTGATCGACCGGCCGGTTCAACAGCTCAGCGGTGGCGAATTTCAGCGGGTCATGCTGGCACGTGCGCTGTTGAAACAACCCGATGTACTGGTGCTCGATGAGCCGGTCCAGGGGGTCGATTTCAATGGTGAGGTGGATCTGTACCGGCTGATTCAGCGCATTCGCGACGAGCGCGGCTGCGCCATTCTGATGGTGTCTCACGACCTGCACCTGGTCATGGCGGCCACCGACGAAGTCGTCTGCCTGAACGGCCACGTCTGCTGTACCGGAGCGCCGGAAACCATTACCCAGCAACCGGAATTCACCTCGTTATTCGGGCACAAGCACGCCGATGCACTGGCGTTTTACAGCCACCACCATGACCACAACCACAGCCTGGCGGAACAGGGAGGGCACGTTCATGATTGAACTGCTCTGGCCTGCCCTGCTCGCCGGTACCGGCATTGCCCTGCTCGCCGGCCCGCTGGGCAGTTTTATGGTGTGGCGGCGAATGGCGTATTTTGGCGATACCATGGCCCATTCAGGCTTGCTCGGGGTAACTTTGGCGGTCGTGCTGAACCTCAACCTGACCGTTGGCATTGCCCTGGTGACTACCGCTCTGGCACTGCTGTTGTTTGGCCTGCAACGCCAGCGACGCCTGCCTTCAGACACTCTGCTGGGCATTCTGTCACATGGTTCCCTGGCCATTGGCATGCTGGTTCTGGCGTTTTCAGAATCGGTTCGAATTGACCTGAGTGGCTTGCTGTTTGGGGACTTGCTTGCGGTAAACCGGGGCGATGTACTGTGGGTTGCCGCCATTCTGGTGGTGGCACTGCCGGTGATGATGTTGATTTGGCGCCCTCTGCTCGCCATCACTGTGCATGAGGATCTGGCGCGCGCCGAAGGCATAGCCACCGAGCGCATTCGAATTGTTTATTTGATCCTGATTGCGCTGGTCATTGCCGTGGCGATGAAAATTGTCGGCATTCTGCTGATCACCGCGTTGATGATCATACCGGCCGCCGCCGCTCGCTGGCTGTCAAAAACGCCCGAGCAAATGGCCGTGGGTGCCTCTTTTCTGGGGGTGTTCTGCGTCTGGGCCGGGTTGGGTGGCTCCTGGCTAACCAACGCCCCCAGTGGCCCGGCGATTGTGGTAACGGCGGTTATTGCCTTCGCTATTCTGTTGACG
>NZ_JBBECH010000025.1:0-33257 GCF_040881935.1 Saccharospirillum sp.
CTTTACTCACTCACTGGGCTGTTACAAAGTCACTGTAAATACCGTTACTGTCGAAGGTTGCAACCTGAAATTCGTACTCAGCACCCGGTAGATCTTCAATCAAGTACTGATCGGTCGAAGCATCATCGATGACCAGGGTCGTGAATTCGTCTGTACCAGTTGCACGGTAACGAATTTCGTAACCACCAATTTCCTCGATACTCAGTGGGTCACCGTTGGCACGCTCCATTGGCACATTCCAGTACAACGTGGCCGACAGGGTATCGGGATCGGGATCGGGCACTGGTATCGAGTCACCTAAAACCAGCGTCACAATGGTATTCGCCACGACGGTACCATCAACACGAACCGTGAGCGTATTGTCGCCTTCTACCAATCTGTCCAACGGCAATGCGTTAGCCGTGCTTGTGTTACCACCCGCATAGTCGTAGGGATAGACTTTGTCTTGACTGAACCAGCCACCGTTGATGTAAAACTCAACACGACCGATATCCGTGTCATTGGTGTTCAGTGTCAGATAGTAGGCTTCGTCTTCCTTCAATGTTAACCCATCAACCACCTGGGTATTCGTGCGTGACGGATCCAAAGAGTAATCCAGCGAATAGCTGATGGGTTCCGGTTCGGGAGTCGGCTCTGGCTCAGGTGTTGGCTCTGGTTCTGGAGTCGGTTCCGGCTCTGGCTCTGGAGTCGGTTCCGGCTCTGGCTCTGGAGTCGGTTCCGGCTCTGGCTCTGGAGTCGGTTCCTCAGCCTCTACAACAAAGCGGGAGGTGGCCACGACTTCCCCATCAATGCGCACCTGGATGGTATTCTCGCCCGGATCAAACCAATCCATATTCTGGACATTGGCCGCGATGTTATCGCCGCCGTTCAGATCGTAGGGATAGCTTGAATCGGCGTTCATCATCACATCATTAACGTAAAACTGAACGACGCCCAAGGCGGCGTCCGACGTCAGATAAACATAATAACTGCCATCCTCATTCAATGCTGCATTTTGCAGGTTAGCGCCGGAAGCCCGGTCTGCACGAACCGAATACATCATTTCGTAAGAGCGGTTATCAGTGTCGGTGTCATCACCGATAAAATTAGAAGTTCCTTCTTCTAGTTGGCATCCTGCCAGCGCCATCGAGGCCACGACCGAATATGAAAGAGTGAACTTCATCATAAGCTTTTCTACTACCTTTGCTGTCATGGGTGAAAGTTCACGCATGGTATCGATGCAGGTAGTGAATAACTGTGAGCGAGTTCCGACCGAATTTTTTATTACATTCAACAGGTTGTTTGACGGTTTAAGGCTAAAAACCGTCAAACCCGCCAGAAAAATTTGAAATTATTGGTTTATAAAAACCTCCGTCACATTGTGCGTCTCGACCCTGTCACAGGATGGAAATCAGAAACCTAAAGTTTTGACGATTTTGACTTCTACCCGAAGCCCGCACAGTGTTTCAGAAGAGCCGAGCGTCTCGGCAGAATGTGAAGGTGATCACCAAACCAGGCGTTCTTTACATTTCTAATTGGCACTCAACGGCGATTGACCTCGGCGTGGGTCTTGCCACTTAACGAACCCAAAGCTTGAATTAAAAATCACAGGCACTAGTTATTAATCCAGGTTTCGCCCAGAAACAGAGTCAAAAAAACGGATCCGTAGCGCCGTGTGTTGCGGTCGGAAATGGTTTGAATATCCTGCTGTACTTCGAGGGCATGGCCGACCAGAGGCAAGCCTTTAACGCCAATGAGCCCCGAACCCGGGGCAGTGGTTAACTTTTGAGCTTGTAGCCGGTTTTGAAAATCCACCAGACCAGGCCTATAAAGAGCACCAAAAAACCGAATGTCATGCCCGTACTGACAGCAATGTGTACATCCGATACGCCGTAAAAACTCCAGCGAAAGCCACTGACCAGATACACCACCGGATTCAACAGCGTCACTCCCTGCCAGAACGGCGGCAACATATCGATGGAGTAAAAGGTACCGCCGAGAAACACCAGTGGTGTGACAATCATCATCGGTACGATCTGCAATTTCTCGAAACCGTCGGCCCAGATACCAATTACAAACCCCAGAAAGCTAAAGGTTACCGAGGTCAGTATCAGAAAACTGAACATCCAGATTGGGTGATCGATGCGGTAATCCACAAAAAACGTTGCCGTGATCAGAATGATCAGCCCCAGGATGACCGATTTGGTCGCTGCCGCCCCCACATAGCCCAGCACTATCTCAATGTACGATATCGGTGCTGACAACACCTCGTAGATGGTGCCTGAAAACTTGGGCATATAAATACCAAAGGAGGCATTGGAAATACTCTGCATCAACAGCGTCAGCATGATCAGACCGGGGATGATATAAGCGCCGTAACTGACGCCATCGATATCTACCATGCGCGAACCGATGGCCGAGCCGAAGACAACGAAATACAACGAGGTAGAAATCACTGGCGTGGCAACGCTTTGCAGCAGGGTGCGCCAGGTACGAGCCATCTCAAACGTATAGATGGCGCGAACAGAATAGAAATTCATGTGTGCAGTATCCTTTATTGACCGTGAACCAATCCCACAAAAATATCTTCCAGCGAGCTTTCCCGGGTACGCAGATCCCGGAATTCAACGCCGTAACTGTTGAGCTTTTTGAGTAATTCGGAAATACCGCTGTGCTCTTGCTGGGAGTCAAAATTGTAGTTCAGTTCCCGTCCGTCTTCGCTGAGCGTCAGCGGCATATCCGACAATGAATCCGGCACTTGCTCCAGAGGTTCACGCAACGACAGGGTTAGCTGCTTTTTGCCCAGTTTGCGCATCAGCGCCGTTTTTTCTTCGACCAGAATAATTTCGCCCTGGTTAATCACCCCAATACGGTCAGCCATCTCCTCGGCTTCTTCAATGTAATGCGTGGTGAGAATGATGGTGACGCCCTGCTCGCGCAAGCCACGCACCATCTCCCACATATCGCGTCGCAACTCGACGTCGACACCGGCGGTCGGCTCATCCAGAAACAGGATCTTAGGCTCGTGGGACAGCGCCTTGGCAATCATCACCCGACGCTTCATCCCACCCGACAACGCCTTGATTTTTGCGTCGCGTTTATCCCAGAGCGACAACTGGCGCAGAATTTTTTCCAGATGCTGTGGGTTCGGCGCTTTGCCAAACAGCCCTCTGGAGAAATTCACCGTGGCCCAGACCGTTTCGAACGCGTCGGTGGCCAGCTCCTGCGGAACCAAACCAATTTTGGCGCGTGCCTGACGAAAGTCGGTCAGAATATCGTGACCATCGGCGGTAACCGTGCCACGTGTAGGGTTGGCGATGCCACAAATAATGCTGATCAGGGTGGTTTTACCGGCTCCGTTGGGGCCAAGCAAAGCGAAAATTTCGCCGGTATTAATGTCCAGATCGAGGTTTTTAAGGGCTTCGAATCCTGATGCGTAGGTCTTATTCAGACCTTGCACAGAAATAATGGGGGGCATGAGTGCTCCTAAAAGTTAATCCTTAAGTTTCGAAGTTCGCTAGTGTGACTAGCGGCGGGTGCCGGGTGTGCCCCTGTGGGGTAGTCCGCAGCAGGGATGCTGCGGCCTAGGCTCCATGGATGGATTCACGCCGACCCCTCAGGGGCACACCCGGTAGCCGACGCGGGCCAATGCCACCGAGCCGAACTGAACTGAACTTCGAAGCTTGAGCTAATAAAGATTGGCGGTCACCTTACAGCAAACCGGCCTCTTCGTAATAGCGCCGCGCACCCGGATCCAGTGGCGCGGACAGACCATCCTGTATCATCGTTGCCGGATCCAGGCTGGCAAAGGCCGGATGCAGCCGGGTCAGTGTCTCGAAATTCTCGAAGACTGCCTTTACCAGCTGATACGCGACTTCGTCCGGCATCCTGGCTGTGGTCACAAGCTACTCCGGCGTTGCATCAACGCCATTAGTGTAGTGGATGACCGACATTATTCCGTCTTGTGTTCTTCACGGCCATCGGCATGACGGGCAAAGCGCCCACTTGCCCGCTCATGCACCTGATCGTGTCGCGGCCAGGGCCAGCCACCAAATTCATCCTTGCGGAAGTCGGCAAACGTCTGGCGAATCTCCGCCTCAGTGTTCATAACAAAGGGGCCGTACTGAACCACCGGCTCGTCGATTGGCTTGCCCTGCAATAGCAACAGACGAACTTTCTGCTCTCCAGCTTTAAGGGTTACCGCCTGTGCTGCATCCAGCCGGGCGCCCTGACGTGGCATCAGCCCGGTGTCATCAACCTGAATGGCCCCGCCCTCGAAACAGTAGAGCGTACGGTTTACGCCAGCGCGGGTGGCTGGCAAAGTCCATTCTGCATTGGCATCCACGTCGATGATCCACACCGCAACGTCATTGGCCGGATCTGAAGCCCAGGAATCCGGTGGCGGTGGTGGTGCCTGGTGGCCTTCAAGTTCACCGGCAACTACGGTCACAGAGGTACTCCGTCCCGCTGCATCCGTCGTTATCACCACAGGCGTATCTTCACGCCAAAGCATCGAGAAATGCGGTGGCACAGCCTTATGTGTGGCTGGCAGATTGATCCAGATCTGAAACAACTCCATCGGGTTGTCTTCGGTTTGACTTAACAGCGGAAACATTTCCGAATGCTGAACGCCATTGCCCGCGGTCATCCACTGGGTATCACCCCCGCCATAGCGCCCGGCCGCACCCAGCGAATCGGCATGATCAACCATGCCTTTGGTGACCACGGTAATGGTTTCAAAACCGCGATGCGGGTGTGCCGGAAAGCCGGGAATCCGGTCGCCGTGATACATGCGCCAATCCTGGCTCCAGTCGAAATCCTGACCAATCTGACGACCGGCCAGCGACGCCTGCGGCCCCATCTCGGCGTTACCTCTTGGGAACGCATCGTTGTGATGGACACAGAACAGGAAAGGATCGGCCGTTTGCCAGGGAAACCCCAGCGACAATACTTCTTTTACTGCCTTGCTCATCAGATACCTCGCTTGATTGGCTGGCGTAACGGAGGCTGAGTCGCCCACCGGCCACGTTATTTCGGGCTGCACATTCAGCCCTGGCTTTATCTGTCAGACACTATGGGGGCATGTGAACACTTTTTCACCACCCTGACGGCGGCCAGACTTTGACAATGGCAAAACCCTCTACCAAAGTGAAGCCGTTGTAAGTCTTGATGCAGATCAAGACCCGCACAGATCAACAGTGCCACAGTAGTTTCATCGACTCGACTTTACGGGCCTCAGCCACCATCGGATGACGCCCGACCCGCAGGAGAGATCATCATGAGCAAACTGATACTGGTTCCCGTAGACGGCTCCGACCCGGCAAAAAAAGCCATTGAGTTCGCGGCCGACTGGGCCAAGCACCATAACGCCAGCTTATTGCTGTTGCATGTCCCTGAACCCCCGATCGGAGACGAGGTTATGGTCATGGGCGGTGCATCCATTTACATGCACGCCACGCCCGATGAATTGCGTAAAGTCGGAGAGTCCATCGTTGAGGCTGGTGTCAAGCTGGCGAATGAGCTGGGCTGTAACACGGTGGAGACCGCCGTCGAAATCGGTGACCCGGCTCGCAAAATCGTCGCCGTTGCCGAGGAACGTAACGCCGACATGATCGTCATGGGTACGCGCGGCCTGGGCGACTGGAAAAGCCTGCTGCTGGGCAGCGTTTCGCACAAGGTGACCAATCTGGCTGAATGCACCTGCGTGACGGTGCGCTGACAGCCCGCTACCGGCTTTTACTGTCGCTTACATGGCCAATCCCGCCCGGGCTTTGTATCCTTAGGGAACATTGTTTAGGCGGGGTTGACCCTTGTCCGACCGGAAACTGAGCACGCGTTCCAACACTCAGGCTATTGATCAGTTCATCGATCAGGCCGCCAAACTCCCTGTCGCCAGCCAGCAGCAAGGGCGCATCCTGTTTGCGCTCGACGCGACGGCCAGTCGCCAACCCACCTGGGATGCTGCCTGCCATCTGCACAGCGAACTGTTCCTGGCCACCGAATCCGCCGTTGGCATTGCCATTCAGCTCTGCTACTACCGGGGTTTCCGGGAGTTCAAGGCGACTGACTGGGTCACCCGACCCGAACGTCTGCTCAATGCCATGAACCGGGTACAATGCCTGGGCGGACAGACCCAAATCGGGCGAGTACTGCAGCATGCCATGAAAGAAACCCGCGCCAAGGCCGTCAAGGCGGTTATTCTGATCGTCGACTGCTGCGAGGAGGGTGTTGATCCGCTTTGTCAGCAAGCCGGTGAACTGGGCATGCTGAACACCCCGCTGTTTATTTTCCAGGAAGGCAATGACGTCCAGGCGCGCAATGCTTTCCAGCAGATGGCGAAACTGTCCGGCGGTGCCTGGATGCCGTTTGACCACCGCGCAGCGGCGCAACTGAAAGACTTGCTGGGCGCCGTGGCGGTCTACGCCAGTGGCGGCCAGCGCGCACTCGACGATCTGGCCCGCGCCGGCTCCGCCGACGTTAAACGTTTGACCCAACAGTTGAAGCGCTAATTGTGACTCCGATTTCCATTCTGTTCCTGTTCGTTATTGTGCTGGTCTTAGGTGTGGCACTGAAACGCATGTCACCGGCACAACGAAAACGGCCGCTGATCATTGGCCTGATCACCCTGCTGGTTGGGGGCCTGCTGTTTCTGGCAGCCACCCAGCGTTTATATCTGCTGGGTGTTCTGCTGGCCGTCATGCTGCCCTGGGCCCGTCGCCTGCTGCCGCTGTTGATACGTTTTATACCGTCGCTGTTGTCCCGCCGCCAATCAGGCAAGGCCAGCGGTGCTAATGGCCAGACTTCGCGCGTTCAATCCGTCCTGCTCGATATGGAGCTGGAGCACGACAGCGGCATCATGCACGGCACGGTGCTGGCAGGCCCTTTTGAAGGGAAAGCGCTGGCCGATCTGGAAGAAAACGAATTTCTGAACCTGCTCAACTATTGCCGCCAAAACGACGCTGACTCGGCCCGGTTGCTGGAAACTTATCTCGATAAACGCTTCGGTGACCGCTGGCGCCAGGACGACCCGGGCGCCCGGCAGGACGATGCTCAACAGCAACACGGCAACGACTCAGGCGCTATGACCGACGCCGATGCATTCAACATTCTGGGCCTGGAACCCGGCGCCGACCGCGATGCAATCATCCAGGCACACCGCCGCCTGATGCAAAAAGCCCACCCCGACCGCGGCGGCAGCGACTGGCTCGCCGCCAGAATCAATGCGGCGCGCAGTCAGTTATTGGATGAGTGAGCTCCATCTGGTGTCGTGAGACAGAAATTCGCAACACAATCAGCCCAGGTGGCAACTGCTTCTTCGGCGCCAATCGGACTGTCGGGTACGCCTACTGGGGGCACGCTGTAAATACATCCATGTAAGTTCGGAGACCGCATCCATGCGGTCTAACGGCCCCCAGTAGACGCACCCAACAGTCCTTGGAATATAAGTGGCTGAATAACCTCGAATTTCTGTCTCATGACACTAAATCACCTCAAAGCTCAGCGACACCGCCGAAGCCGACTGTCCGGTAACCTGCTCAACATCGTGCCAGTGGCTGCTGGCAAAGCTGAGTATCTGCTCAAACCCGCCTTCCCGGTTCAGATCCGCCAGGGTGTAACCCGTCTTGCGGGTCAGAAAAGGGCGCTGTTCGTCCAAACCATCTGACTGTACCGTCGCCCTTACTTCAATTCGTTGCTCCGGCTGTGCTACCGCAGCGCGGCCGATCCAGTTCACTTCAACACGCGGTAGCGCTTTCTGCTGAATGGCCCTGGCACCGGCCGCTACCCGGGCGGCATCGGCCAGCAGGGTTGCGTCGAGCTTCAACAAGTCTGCCCAGCGAAGGATCACATCCGCCTCTGAGCTGCCATTGAGAATAAAGTCATCCACGTCTTCGCGGGAAAAACCGTGATCGGGTGAGAACATCAGCCGGTTGCGCACCACGTTATGGACGTTGTCCAGGCTGGCGCAGCCCAGCACCTGAGCCAGAAAGTGGGAAAACAGCGTTGTCATGAAGCACCTCGATCACATCGGCAATGTCGTAAAAAAATGGGACCAGGCTGATCGGGAGAAAGAGGTATGCAGGTGCAGGAAAGCTCGGGAAAGAGGCGCTTTAGCTGCATTTGTATACCGCTCGCAAGTTACACATTAAATCAGCGGGTCATCTGGACGAAACTATATCAATATATTTTGATATAGCAACAATAAAAGGCTTGCCAAGGTTCCAATTCTGGCTATTATTCCGCCACTTAATTCGATGAACCGTCATGAACCTGATTTCCTTCGATATCTTTCGTACCCTCGGTTTCCCGGATATCCAGGTCATCAAACCCGAGCATTTTTTTCAGCACAAGGAAGCCATTCGCAACGCTGACTGGGTGCTGTTTCCCGAGTACTGGCAGCTCAATGCTCTGCTTTATGGGCTGAATGCCCGGGTCTTTCCCAGCGAAGCAAGTTACCGCATCGGTCACGACAAGGTAGAGATGACACGCGCCTTCGAGACAGTCGCTCCCGCCAACACCCCGCTGACGCTGATCGAACCCAATGGTCCGCTGCAACAGGAACAGCTATGGGATCTGATGACCTTGCCCTTTGTCGCCAAGAACCCCAAAGCCAGCATGGGTGAAGGCGTCTGGCTGATCAAAGACCGGGCCGACTGGCGCCGGTATTGCGACCAGGCCAGCGTGCTCTATGTTCAGGAATACCTGCCCATCGAAAAAGACCTGCGCATCGTTGTGATCGGCAATCGGGTACTGACGGCCTATTGGCGCCACCAGGCCGACCAGGGCTTTTACAATAATGTCGCCCGTGGCGGCTGGGTCGAATACGGAAAAGTCCCGGAATCGGCGATTGAACTGGCGCTGTCGGTTGCACGCGACCTTGGCGTCAATCATGCTGGCTTCGACATCGCTATGGTCGGCAACCACCCTTACCTGCTGGAATTCAACCGGCTGTTCGGCAATCAGGGCCTGAACAAGGGTTCAGAGCTACAAGACGCCATTCTCGGCTATCTGCGCGATGCGCATACACCCAGAAACCCGGAGGGCCCGACCACCCCATCACGCACCTTTCCGGTGGCGGTTTAACCCGTCGGCGATTCAGTGTCATGAGTCAGGATTTCGGCGGAGCGATCTAGCATAGGAGTGCCAAGCAAGTGAGTAATAGTTTAACTGTTTGTTTTTTAACGCCTTTTCACCGCAAGCACGAGCATCGCCTCAACCGTATCGGCTACCAGTTTACACACAGCCTTATCCACAGACTTTGTGGGTAAGCGATCTGCAAACGACCTTGCAGCCACGGGCTCGGGCCCCAATAGCCAGTCACAGACATTTTTTTAATTAAAACAGAGAGCGTGGAATGAACCTACTCACCCCCACCAAGGGGTACTGGCTGACACCCGCCATTATCTATATCAACACGGCCTTGTTCATACTGGTCGCACTTTATACCCAAAGCATCATGTGGTTTCCCGCCCGGGAGCTGGTGGTGCTTGGGGGTAATTTTGGGCCCCTGACTGTCGACGGTCAGTGGTGGCGCTTGCTGACCAGCGTCTTTCTGCACGGCGGGCTGCTGCACCTGATCTTCAACGCTCTGGTACTGGCCAACATTGGCATATTTCTCGAACCACTGCTGGGCCGGGTATCCTTCGCCATTGTGTATCTGGTGACGGGGCTGCTGGCAAGCCTGACCAGCCTGATGTTCAACTACGGCGTTGTCTCGGTCGGTGCCTCAGGCGCCATCTTCGGTATGTACGGCTTCTTTCTGGCCCTGCTGACCACCAAACTGTTCAAGCGGGAATTTCGCACTACCTTCCTGAAAAACACCCTGGGCTTCGTCGCATTGAACATCGCCATCGGCTTTTTTGGACCGATTGACAATGCGGCCCATCTGGGTGGACTGATCAGCGGGTTTATTCTCGGCTATGTCTGGCTGCCCTTCGTACGCCGACGCGTACTCAGCTCGGCCCGCGCCTGACCCATCGCACCTGTCAGCCAGTAAATATACGGGTCGGCGACCACGCAGGCTGTTCGAACGGCCCGTTTCAACACCGGGTTTTGTCAAGACCCGGTAACCTGTGCTAACGTGCGACACTCTCCCGACGGTGTTCTTCACTGTCCAGCGGCTTCCCGCTTGTAACGCCCTCAGTGGCACTCATTATTCCAGGAAACATCTCGTGATACGTGGTTATGTTGACGTGCTTCGGTCTTACTGGCCGATGCTGGTGTTCGGATTGCTGACGGTTTTTTTCGGCAACTTTGGTCAGTCGTTTTTCATTAGCTGGTTCGGCGCGCCGATTCAGGAAAAGCTGGGTTTGTCGGCGTCGGCCTATGGGTCCGCCTACTCGGTAGCCACCCTGATCAGCGGTCTGACCATCATGGCCATTGGCGGTTTGGTCGACAAACTGTCGCTCCGGCTGTTTATAACCCTTATTGCACTCGGCTTGTTCGTCGCCAGCCTGCTGATGTGGCAGATGAACTCGCTGTTCAGTCTGGTCATCGCCCTCTTTATGCTTCGCTTTTTCGGTCAGGGCCTGATGCCGCACACAGCCATGACGGTCATGGGTCGCTACTTCTCGGTCAACCGGGGCAAATCAATCAGCATTGCCGGTAACGGCGTACCGCTGGGCGAAATGATACTGCCCAGCTTGTTGGTGCTGATCATCGCTTTGGTTGGCTGGCAGAACAGCTGGCTGGTGGTTGCTTTGGTGGTTATTGGTGCGTACTTGCCCACGGCCCACTGGCTGTTGCACCGTGCAGGCCCGAGCGAAGTTGAACGGCTGGGTATGGAAAAACGACTGCGTCCGGACGACATTCCCGATGGATCACGTCGCACCGTCCTCAAAGACAAACGATTCTGGCTGGCACTGCCTCTGCTGCTGGCACCTGGGTTTATTGTGACCGGTATTTTCATTCAACAGGCGTTTATTCTGAGCGAGAAAGGCTGGAGCACCGGACTATTCGCCACCAGCTTCATCGTTTACGGCGGCGTTCACTGGGTCGCCTCACTGGTCACCGGCACTCTGGTCGACCGTTATTCCGCGGCCCGCCTGCTGATATTTCTCGGCGTCCCGCTGTTCGTTGGCCTGGTGCTGGCTGGCACGTTCGAAGGCATCTGGGTCGTCTTCATTATGATGACCATGCTCGGCATCGGCATCGGCATGACCGGCACCATCATGAACGCACTCTGGGCCGAGATTTACGGCACCACCCACCTCGGCGCCATCCGTTCACTGATTACCGCGCTCGGCGTAATCAGCACCGCTGCGTCACCTGTCTTGCTGGGCCTGATGATCGATGCGGGTATCACTGCTTCAGTTTTATTGTGGTCAATGGCCGCCTATGTGCTGGTCAGCCTGGTACTGGCACGGCAGTCATTTCGGGTTTGGCACGCACCGCTTTAGAAGTTGAAACTAGCCACCTGACAAGTGCTGGCTACCGGGTGTGTCTAGCTGGGGTAGTCCACAGCATGGATGCTGTGGTCTAGGCCCCATGGACGGGTTCACGACGACCCCAGCTAGACACACCCGGTGGCCTGCACGAACGACTGGCACCCAAGCAAACCCAACGGGTAGCATACCTAACCACCAAAACCTCAGGCAGGCTGTTGCTCAGTAAACACAGCCAAAAAAGCCTCCCCATATCGCTCCAGCTTGCTGTCACCGACACCGGAGACTGAACGCATGTCATCCAGACTTTGTGGCCGCATGGCCAGCATGTCTTTCAGGGTTTTGTCGTGGAAGACCATAAAGGGGGCGAGGTTGTGTTCCAGGGCAAGCTGGCGGCGCACTTCGCGCAGGGATTCCCAGAGTGGCTGGTCTTCACTGGCGATGTCGTCACTGACTTTTGGCTTGCGTTCACCGCCGGTTTTAATCGGGGTTGCATCGCGACGCAGAGCGAGATGCTGCTCACCTTTTAAAACAGGTCGGCAGGCATCGGTTAGTTGCAATCCACCAAAGCCTTCCGGGTCCACATTGAGATAGCCCAGCGCCACCAATTGACGCATCACCGAGCGCCAGTCATTGACGCTCAGGTCCTTGCCAATGCCATACGTCGACAGTTGGTCATGACCGAAGCGGCGCAATTTTTCGTTTTCACTACCACGTAACACGTCGATGATGTGGTTGGCCCCGAAGCGCTGGCCCGTCCGGTACACGCAAGACAAAGCCTTGCGTGCGGCGTCCGTAGCATCCCAGGTTTCAACCGGCTCAATGCAGGTATCACAATGGCCGCAAGGCTGTTCCAGATGTTCATCGAAATAACGCAGCAGCACCTGGCGGCGACAGGTGGTCACTTCGCACAAGCCCAGCATGGCATTCAGCCGTTGCTGCTCGTATCGCTGGTGCTCATCACTGCCTGTCGACTGGGCCATCATCTGTCGCAGTTTGACTACATCTTCAAAACCGTAGAGCAACAAGGCCGTCGACGGTTCGCCATCACGACCGGCACGACCGGTCTCCTGATAGTACGCTTCGATACTCTTTGGTAAATCCAGGTGCACCACAAAGCGGACATCCGGTTTATCGATGCCCATGCCAAACGCAATGGTCGCCACCATAATGATGCCGTCTTCGCGCAGAAATCTGGATTGATGATCCTGACGAATGTCTGCCGACAGACCCGCATGATAGGGCAAAGCGTTATAGCCCTGGGTGCGCAACCAGTCGGCGGTTTGTTCAACCTTCTTGCGCGACAGGCAGTAAACAATGCCCGCCTGTTCTTCAGGCGTTTGCTTCAGAAACGCCAGCAATTGTTTGCGCGGTGTTTGCTTGGGCTGAATTCGGTAAAAAATATTGGGCCGGTCGAAGCCGCTGATAAAGGCCGGGGCGTCCAGCAAGCCCAGCCGTTGCTGAATGTCTTGTCGGGTGCGCTGGTCGGCGGTCGCCGTTAGCGCGATGCGCGGCACTGACGGGAACTCGCGCTGCAGCACATCCAGCTTTAGATAATCGGCCCGGAAATCATGGCCCCATTGCGATACGCAATGCGCTTCATCAATGGCAAACAAACTGATGTTGGCGCCCTTCAACAATTCAAGCGTACGCGGTTGCAACAGACGCTCCGGCGCGATGTAGAGTAAATCCATTTCACCGGCGAGCAAGGCGGTTTCGGTTTGTTGTACCGCATCGAAAGACAGCGTCGAATTCAAAAAGCCAGCGCGAACGCCCAGCTCACGCAAGGCATTAACCTGATCCTGCATCAGGGCAATCAGCGGGGAAATCACCACACCCGTGCCGGGCCGCACCAGAGCCGGTATCTGATAGCATAGGGACTTGCCACCCCCTGTGGGCATCAACACCAGAGCATCCTGCCCCGATACCAACGCATCGATCACGGCTTGTTGCGGGCCACGGAAGGCATCGAAGCCAAAAACGTGGTTGAGAACGGAGAGAGGCGTCTGTGTCATACCCCGCAGTATACCGAAAGCAGGGGTCGCCAACAGGGGCGCAACCAGGGTATTCGTGTCAATTCGATCACAGGACTATACTAAAAGTGAAATTTCGGAGGTGGCACATTACGAGCAGCGGGTGCCGGTGGTGCCTCTGCGGGCTAGGCTCCATATTCGGATTCACGCCGACCCCGCAGAGGCACCACCGGTAACCGACGCGGACCATAGCCACCGAATACAGACAGGAATTACCGGTTATGACTAACACCAAACAGCCACCGTTTAACCGCGACCAGCACCTGGCTCAGCCGAATACTCACGAGGTTTTCAATCAGCCCGCCCCTCTGGCCGATTACAACCTCTACCAAAGCGACCAGGCGCTGCAACACTGGATTGGCGTGTTTGGTGGCGGCTGGGCTAAACCCGAACTGACCGCCTACGGCGCGCGCTGTGGTGGCGATTTGATCGAGGCCGGCTTCGCCGCCAACACCGTCGAACCGACGTTCCACTCTCACGACCGATTCGGCCAGCGCATTGACGAGGTTCGGTTTCACCCGGCCTATCATGAA
Organism: Saccharospirillum sp.; assembly: GCF_040881935.1. Classification (NCBI taxonomy): domain Bacteria; kingdom Pseudomonadati; phylum Pseudomonadota; class Gammaproteobacteria; order Oceanospirillales; family Saccharospirillaceae; genus Saccharospirillum; species Saccharospirillum sp. The sequence goes on from NZ_JBBECH010000025.1 coordinate 13,927, forward strand.
CTGATGAAAACCGCCGTCGAAGCGGGCGTTCCGTCCCTGCCCTGGCGGGAACCTAAAGCTGGAGCGCACGTCGCCCGGGCCGGGCTTGAATATCTGCACATGCACGCCGATGCTGGCTCCGCCTGCCCGCTGACCATGACCTTCGCCGCGGTACCCGCCATTGCTGGCACAGAGTCGGTTGCCAAAGACTGGCTACCGAAAATTACCGCGCGCCACTACGACCCGAGAAATGTGCCGTTTTTTGAGAAAGCAGGGCTCACCATCGGCATGGCGATGACGGAAAAACAGGGCGGCTCCGACGTGCGCGCCAACACCACCCGCGCCTATCCGATCAGCAAACGAGGCCCCGGTGAACGCTACCAACTGATTGGCCATAAATGGTTCTGCTCAGCCCCGATGTGCGATGCCTTCCTGACCCTGGCACACACAGAAGCCGGACTGTCCTGCTTCCTGCTGCCACGCTGGCGGCCCGATGGAAGCAAGAACGCCCTGTTCATTCAACGCCTGAAAGACAAGCTCGGCAATCGTTCCAACGCCTCCTCGGAAATCGAATTCCGCGGTGCCGAAGCCTGGCTGCTCGGCGACGAAGGCCGGGGTGTACCGACCATTATCGAGATGGTCGCGATGACCCGCTTCGACTGCACCGTCGGCTCCGCCGCCCTGATCCGCGCCGCCACCGCCCAGGCCCTGCACCACACCTCGGGCCGGTCAGCCTTCGGCAAGCCCCTGCACGACCAGCCGCTGATGCAAAACGTGCTGGCCGACCTTGCCATTGAGTCCGAGGCGGCGCTCTCACTCGCCTTGCGAATCGGCCATTCACTGGACCAGGCGGCTGATTCTGAACACGAAAACCTGCTGGCGAGACTGACCAACCCGATCGGCAAATACTGGGTCTGCAAGCGCACCCCACACCTGACCTATGAGGCGATGGAATGCATAGGCGGGGTGGGCTATGTCGAAGAAAACGTTCTGCCAAGGCTGTATCGTGAAGCTCCGGTCAACGCCATCTGGGAAGGCTCAGGCAACATTCAATGCCTGGATGTGCTGCGCGCCGTACAAAAAACACCGGACGCCCTGACCGCCCTGTTCCAAGAGCTGGATCAGGCCAGAACCCAATCGCCCCAATACGATGCCCACCTCAACCAATTACAACGCGACTGGGCCAACACCAACGATCTGGAATACCGGGCCCGGGCCTTGGTCGACCCGATGGCACTGGCCCTCCAGGCCAGCATCCTACTACGCCACGGCGACCCCGACATCGCCGACGCTTTCATCGCCTCACGGCTAACCCCCGGCACCCAAGTCAATCTGGGTGGACTACCCACGGGAATAAACTGCAAGAAGATCATTGACCGGGCGGTACCCGTGATGAGCTAGTGGCTGCCTGCGGCACGGTCCAATTCAGTGCCAGGAAGTCCGTGCTGACTACCGGGTATGCCTAATCGGGGTCGGCGTGAACCCGTCCATGGGGCCTAGACCGCATGATATGAATCCCATCCATGGGATTCACCCTTCGGGCTCGCTGCGCTCATGCTAAAACGCTCCTGGCGTTTTAGTCCATGTTGCGGACTCCCCCGCTTAGGCATACCCGGCAGCCAACACTTAGTTTGGCGGTTAACTTGGGATACTGGAAAGATATATCCATTGGCAGGCGCAAACCACTAACGAGTACAGGTCACCATTGTCGCATCGGCTTCATTGGTCCGCTCAACCAGACGGTTCCGGGTCAGCTCAACTATGGTGCTGACCGACTCGGCCTCCTGCATCATGCCGGCTTCCATTTGCGGGATCATCATATCCACCATGGGGTTGGGTTCACCCAGGTTGACGGCGCTGACCTCTGTGGTGGTCGTGGTCAGCTGATCGCCCTGCAACGACCAATTGCCGCTGCCGGTGACACCCAGATTCATCGGGTCCATCGACGGTACCTCCATGTTCATGGTCATGTCATACTCAGCAGAGCGGTCGGCGCGGTAACTAACCTTTAACTGCATATCGAGTTCCACGCCATCGGTGGTTTCCGAGTAATCACAGTTCCAGGTGCCCACCAGCAGATCAGGATCGGGCTCAGCCAATGCCAAGGGGGCCAGGGAAGCGATAAACAGGCCTGCGGTGAGCTTTGCAATAGGTTTCATGGGTCTTCCTTAACGGATGAATGAACCCTGAGTATACCCATTCAGGTGTAGTTTGTTCAGGACCCGCCTCACAATAGTCACACCCTGACCGCTTGGTTATGCCGCCCTTTGTAGGGTTGATTCTGCACAGGATTGAGCAATGGAGTCTTCATTTTTCGGGGTAGCTTCATTACTCTGCGCTCAACTTGATTTCGAGGTCTGTCGGAGTTGACCCTCTATTTGGATTTATAGAGTTATATTTGATGACACTCCAAGTGCCAGGCGCTGGGTGGGCCTATCCGGGGTAGTCCGCAGCATGGATGCTGCGGCCTAGGCTCCATGGATGGATCTACGCCGACCCCGGATAGGTCCACCCAGTGTCTGGCACGACTTCCAGCCGATAGGTCAAAAGCAACCACAGACCCGCACTTGTTTAACCTGGCGGGTCATTATCACCAGCCAACTTAACGCAACGCTCTAATCTCACAGGAACACCTCTTGAATACAGCTTTCCCAACTCAGACATCCGATCGCACCTGGTGGAAAGAAGCCGTGGTGTACCAGATTTATCCGCGCAGCTTTATGGACAGCAATGGCGATGGCATTGGTGACCTGAATGGCATCATCAGCAAGCTCGACTATTTGCGGGAACTTGGCGTTACGGTGCTTTGGTTGTGCCCGATTTTCTCGTCACCCAATGACGACAACGGTTATGACATCAGCGACTACCAGGGCATTATGGATGACTTCGGCACCATGGCCGACTTTGATCGCCTGCTTGACGAAGCCCATAAACGTGGATTGCACATCTTGCTCGATCTGGTGTTGAACCACAGCAGTGATGAACACCCCTGGTTTCTCGAATCGCGTTCGTCAAAAACCAACCCGAAACGCGACTGGTATATCTGGCGCGAAGGCAAAGATGACCAGCCACCCAATAACTGGGAAAGCATTTTTAACGAATCGGTGTGGGAGCATGACGACGCAACCGACGAATATTTCATGCACGTGTTCTCGCGCAAACAGCCCGACCTGAACTGGGAAAACACCGACATGCGCGCCGCACTCTATGACATGGTGCGCTGGTGGCTCGACAAAGGGGTCGACGGCTTTCGGATTGACGCCATCTCCCACATTCGCAAGCAGCCCGGTTTGCCGGACATGCCGAATCCCAAAGGCCTACCGACCGTGCCCTCCGCCGCCGGCCATATGAATGTCGACGGCGTCATGGATTACATCAGTGACCTGTGCTCCAACACCTTTGCCCACTATGACATCATGACCGTCGGCGAAGCCAATGGTGTCTCCGTCGACGAGGCGCCAGAATGGGTCGCCCCGGAGAAGCGCAATTTCAACATGCTGTTTCAGTTTGAACAGCTCAAACTCTGGCAAACCGACGGCGCCGTCGGGCTCGACCTACCGCGCCTGAAACAGGTGCTGACACGCTGGCAAAAAGGGCTGGAAGGTCGCGGCTGGAACGCCTTGTTTGTCGAAAATCACGACATACCGCGCATCGTTTCAACCTGGGGTGACGATGAACACTACAGACGCGAAAGTGCCACTGCCATCGCCACCCTGTATTTCCTGATGCAGGGCACGCCCTTTATTTACCAGGGCCAGGAACTGGGGATGACCAACTACCCCTTCACTGAACTGCAACAATTCGACGACGTTGCCATTCACAACCTGGCCTGGCAGCGCCGCGAACAGGGCTGGGGCGAGGAGGACATTCTAACCAGCATTCGCGACAACGCTCGCGACAATGCACGCACCCCGATGCAATGGGACGGCAGCAAGCACGGTGGTTTCACCACCGGCACGCCCTGGTTGGCGGTGAACCCGAACGCCCGGTACATCAACGTCGCCGCCCAACAGCAAGACCCCGATTCCGTGCTGGCCTACTACCAGCAACTGATTCGGCTGCGCCGCGAACACCCCACCCTGATCTACGGACAATACGACCTGCTGTTCGATAACCACCCACAGATTTTTGCCTACCGCCGAACCGCAGACAGGCAGTTTGTGGTGATGTGCAACTTGAGCGATGCGCCAGCACGTTTCGAGCCAGCGGCACTGCAGCTGGTGGAGGCAAGGCTTGTACTGGGCAATCAAACCGCTGACCAGCCGGTCTTGCCGGGGGTGCTGAGGCCATACGAGGCACGGGTGTATCAGGCCGGTCCGGCGTAACACGCTGGAATAATTGCGCTAGTCATTGCCGGGGGCGTTATACTAACGATTGATCCGATAACGAACGGCAACAGTAAGTGCAATGTCAGATACCTCGAACGCTACCTCAGCCTGCTGTGAACGTGTCGCCCAGAGGATGTTTCCCGGGTTGGCACTGGGCATTGCGGTGTTGTTTTCACCCACCATTGCGACCGCAGAGCAGGCCACTACTCTGAAACTGGTAACCGGGGATCATTATGCGCCGTTCTCCGACCAAAACCTGCCCGAGGGCGGCCTGGCGACGCATCTGGTGACCTACCTGTTCGAGCAGATGAAGCAACCGGTTAACGTTGATGTGCTCAGTTGGACAGAAGGGTACCAGGCAGCCCTGAATGGCGACTACGCTGGAACCTTCCCCTACATTCAGTCACAAGAGCGCCTGGCTGGCTTTTTATTCTCCGAACCCCTGTTTACCGTCAGTTCCTTTGCCTATGTCGATCAATCGAGCACTATCAACGCCCGCAGGCCAGAAGACCTGGCCGGGCTGACGCTGTGCCTGCCGGAAGGCTTCGCCCATGGTTTTGTGCTGAATGAACTGGTGCAAAGCGGGGCCATCACCCGGATCACCCCACCCGACCTGCCCAGTTGCTTTGCCATGCTGCAATCGGGCGAGGCCGACTTCGTCAAGATCAACCGCTACGTGGCACGCGAGCTGCTGCGCAATGCGGGTGTGCCACATTCGGCTATTCGGGCACTGTCCTTTCCGGTGGAAACCCTGTCGATGCACTTTATAGCGCCGCGCAATCAGGCCGGATCTGCGGCATTGATTGCAACCTTAAACCAGGCTCTGGCGGAGCTACAGCGGGATAACGAATACGCTCGGTTTATCGATGACTACCTGTCGATTATCTATCCACGTCAGATACCTTCCAGTTCCGTGCCGTAATCTGGCCCCCAACGCTTGCGAATGCGGTCCATTACCTCAGCCAGCGCCAGCGAATCGGCCCAGCTGTGTTCTTCGCATTGTAGTAACCCGGCCGCCAAACTGCGGTTAACCGCACTGAATTCATAGTGATAGCCACGGCCCAGCAAGAGGTACTGCTGCTGACTGACCGGCGCCTTACCTACTTGCCAGCGTGCCGCCTGGCTGGCAAACCAGGGCGCTTTGATGTTCACCCAACCGTTTTCGCCACAGATGGCGGCCTCGGTCGGTAACGGAAAGTCCAGGCTGTACGACAGCGATGCCCGGGCACCACCGGCGAAGCTCAACACCAGGTCAGCCGAGCGATCGACCCCACTGTTACCCAGCGTCACGTCACCCTCGATCGACTCCGGTGAACCGAACAAATCCAGGGGTAACAACAGCGGGTAAATGCCGATGTCGAGCAACGCTCCACCGGCGAGTGCAGGGTCATTCAAGCGGTGGCTGGGGTCGGCCGGTGCCGCAAAACCAAAACTGGCCTGGCACTGTTTCACCGCGCCGATCCGACCAGATTCCAGATTCGCCAGGATCGACCGGTACACTGGGCTAAACCGGGTCCAAAGCGCTTCCACACACAGCACCTGGCACCGCTCGGCGGTGTCATAGAGCGTCTTTGTCTGGGCTGCATTCAGGGTCGCCGGTTTTTCAACCAGTACTGCCTTACCCGCCTGCATCGCAGCTTGTGCCTGCGCGAAATGTTGAGTGTGCGGGCTGGCAATATAAACGACATCGATATCGCCCCTGGCCAGCATCGTATTCAAATCAGCATAAGCCTGTTCCAGACCGTGACGGTCGGCGAACGTCTGGGCGCTTTGCTGGCTGCGTGAACAGACAGCGACAAATCGGCCCCCGCTGCCATGGCGGGCATCAGCCACAAACTGATCGGCCATGCCACCCGTGCCGATAACGGCCCAGCGATAGTTCAAAGTTGAGGGGTCAGACGTCATTCAGGTCACTCCTTTGGCCGCTTGGAACCGCCTTTGTTGTAAATGCTTGAGTTTCGGAGTTTGCCACGGATCGAGTCCCAGGTGCCGGGTATGCCTCTCCGGGGTAGTCCGCAGGAGGGATCCTGCGGTCTAGGCTCCATGGACGGATTTACGCCGACCCCCGGAGAGGCATATCCGGTGCCTGGCACGGACTCTTGGCAATACAGCCAAACCGAACTCCGAAACCCGAGCTACTGAACCCGAGTAACCCGATTCATAAATCGCTGCGCCCGGGCTTCGCGTTCTTCATTCTGGCCTTTGTACAATACGGAAATTTTAATCCAGCTCGAATCGACGGCGTAAAGCCGGTGCCGCTGAATGCGGTTTTCAGCATCATACAGGGCATAGCGAGCGGCTGACTCACTGCTTTGCAGCGGTTCATACACATCCCCCGCTACCTGTTGCCGGTCGGTCTCCAGCATCTGTTCTGCCAGCTCAGACAAGGGCTCAGTCAGATCACCCGACTGTACCAGGAAATCCATACCCCGACGGCGCAGAAACCAGGCATCAGATTCTGCACCCGGCTGTGCACTGGGGGCGGCTTCCCATTCAACCGTCACGGAGTCTTTCACGGTGGTGGTCACGTAGTCCGGCTGATCGACTGGTTTCAGGCGGGTTGGCCATTGCAGGTAGGCAAAACCAATCAGTAAAACAACCACGACCCAGAAGGTGGGTCGGCGTATGGCGTCGCGCCAGCCGGTGACCTCGGATGGGTCGGCTGACGAGTCATCGGAGCGGTGCATCACAGCGGGGTTCTCTTAAACAGGCTAATACGCGAGTTTCACTGTTCCGGCTAACTTCGGTACCTGGAGTCCGTGCCAGGTACCGGGTGTGCCTATCCGGGGTCGGCGTAAACCCTTCCATGGGGCCTAGACTGAAACATCCATGTTTCAGACTTCCCGGGATAGGCACACCCGGCACCTGGCACCTGGCACTCAATGAGTAGCAAACGTCGAAACTTAAGTAATTAGCAAACGAGCTTGAATGAGCTGGCCGCACTTTACCGCAATGCACCCGTGCGGGCCAGAGCCGGTCAGTCCTGAATCTTTGAGAACTCCCGGTCGAGCTCGTATCGCTTGGAGGTGACATACCGCTCCATCCGTTCGACCCGGCTTAACGTCCGGTTCAGCCGTTCCTGGGCTGTACTCAATCGCTCACCTGGGCTCTCCCCGTAACGAAACAAGTTACGGGGCCGGTCCTGATGGCTGTTTTCATCGTATTGAAATTCCTGTTGAACCGGGCCTTTGGGGCGCGGCGCCATGGCGACGCAGGCGCCTATATACGCCAGCACGGTCAGGAAACCGAAGAACATGAAGCCGGCCACGACAATGAGACGGGCGATCCAGGGTTCGATGTTAAAATGGTCGGCCAGACCCGCGCACACACCGCCCAACCAACCGTCTTTCTTGTTCCGGTACAGGTTCATGCCAAAGCCGTCACGGCGGCGCTGCCAGAATTCTTTCTTAGTCATGAGAGTCTCTCCGACGCGTTAGCGTTCTCGCTTCCAGCGGGGGCTGCGTTCATCCAAAATGCCTTCCAGGGCATCGACCCGGTCGACGACCTTATCGAGGGTACGCAACAGGTCGTCCAGTTTTACCTGATCATCTTCCGACAGACCTTGTCGAGTACGCCCTTTGTGACGGTAGTCCAGCACCAGCCAGATCGGCATCACCACCACCAGAAACAGAATGGTCGGGACAAACAAAAATTCAAAAAAATGCATGTCTTACTCCTTGTGAGCCGACCGGACCGGTCAGCCCGGGGCTCAGTTTTGTTCCGGGCGGTTTTTCATTTTGGCTTTCAGCCGTTCCAGTTCCAGGTTGATGCTGTCGTCCCGGACCAGGCTATCGATCTCACTGGCCAGATCAGTGCGTTCACCCTTGCCCAGATCCATCGCCTCGATCTCGCTTTCCATCGAATCCATACGGCGCTCGTAGCGCTCGAATTTATCAAAGGCGTCCTGCAACGATTCACGCGACAACTGCTCCTTGGCCCGGCGCCGGCTCGACACCGTCTGATGCCGCATGACCATGGTTTTTTGCTTCGCTTTGGCATCGGTCAACTTTTGTTGCAGTTGCCCTATCTCACCGGACAGCTGCTTCAAATGTTCATCCAGCGCCTTGAATTCCTGCTCAATGATAGCCTCTTCCTCCTGCAGCACCTGCTTTTCCGCCAGGGCAGCGCGGGCCAGATCTTCGCGATTTTTCTCCAGCGCCAGTGTGGCCTTGGCTTCCCATTCAGCGACTTCCGCATGCAAACGGTCGAACCGGCGCTGGGCGTCTTTCTTGTCGGCGATGATACGCGCTGAACTGCTCCGCACTTCCACCAGCGTTTCTTCCATCTCCTGAATGATCAGCCGAATCATCTTCTGCGGATCTTCGGCGCGGTCCAGCAAGGCGGTCAGATTGGAATTGATGATGTCGGTCAGTCTCGAAAAAATACCCATAATACGTGCTCCTGTTTGCCAAATAGTTGAAATTACCCAGGCTGGAAACATCGTCCAGCGCCGATTCACTGTTCGCCTGACGATCTACCGAACAGATGCGTGATGCTCTCGTAGAGCAACGTCATCCAGACGAAGGTCAATACCCCGATGCCCGGGTGCGACACCGCGGCCAGGGCGGTACTCAGCGTAATCATGCCCATATACAGCGGTGCGCGCGGGTTCAACATGAACATATCCTGTCCCTCTTTGGTCCTGATAATCCCTGGCTACAACATATTGTCAGTGATTGTTTGCGTTACACCTTGTTTATTACAGATACCGTGCCAAGTCAGTAACTCATTGATTTATATAAACTTTATGAACTTCACCTCAAGCCGCACTAGACTTTATTAGCTTTTATGGCTAATTTATTTAGCCATAAAAGCTAATATAAAAAGGAAAGGTATGACCGAGCGCAGTCCGCAGAGAATCCTTGGTGAAAGCCCGGCCTTGTCTGACCTGCTCGACCGGGTGTCCCAGGTTGCCGCACTGAACCGGCCGGTACTGGTTATCGGCGAACGGGGCACCGGCAAGGAACTGATCGCCGAACGCCTGCATTTTCTGTCGCAACGCTGGCAGCAGCCGTTTCTGAAAATCAATTGCGGCTCCATCAGCGAATCCCTGCTCGATGCCGATCTGTTCGGCTATGAACCCGGCGCCTTTACCGGCGCCACCCGTCTGCATAAAGGCCGCTTCGAACGGGCCCATGAAGGCACTCTGTTTCTCGATGAAGTGGGCAATATGTCGCAGGCGTTACAAGAAAAACTACTGCGCCTAATTGAATATGGAGAGTTCGAACGCCTCGGCGGCCAGCAAACGCTGACCGTCGATGTGCGCATCATCGCCGCCACCAACGAAAACCTGCCGGAAATGGCAGCGGAAAACCGCTTCCGCGCCGACCTGCTCGACCGGCTGGCATTCGATGTACTGACGCTCCCGCCATTGCGCCACCGGCACGACGACATCACCCTGCTCGCTGATCAGTTTGGTATTCAAATGAGTAGTGAACTGGGCTGGGAGGTATTTCCGGGGTTTACCGATCGGGCACTTGAGAAACTCAGCAGCCACCCGTTTTACGGAAATGTCCGTGAACTCAAAAACGCCATCGAGCGCAGCGTCTACCGCTGGGGAAATGAACTGGAACCGATCGACGACCTGGTGCTCGACCCCTTTCACTCACCCTGGCAACCCACACCGGAAACCGGCTTTTCAGCCAACCCAAGCGAGGGTTTCAGTGAACAGGTCAATCGTTACGAAGTGGCGTTACTGGAAGGCGCGCTGGATGCAAATGGCCACCACCAGGGGCGCGCCGCTGAAGCGCTTGGGCTTAGTTACCATCAATTTCGCAGCCAGTTGCGTAAGCATGGGCTGATAGAGAAAAAACCTAAAGCCAGTATTTAGGAGGGACAAAATTGCCATGCATTTGCCGGAGTATGTAATAAGGCTAGCGCTGGGTGGCAGGGTTGCGTCTAAGGGGGTATCTGAGGCATGGATGCCGAAGATAAGCCTACACGGACGTATTCACGGCGCCCCCGCAGGCGCAACCCTGACACCCAGCGCGGGTTCAGGGCAATACACCAAAACTGGGGCTATTAAACCGCGTCTTCGCCCGTCTCGCCGGTGCGGATGCGGATGACTTGCTCCAGTGACGAGACGAAAATCTTGCCGTCGCCGATCTTGCCGGTGTTGGCGGCTTTGGAGATCGCTTCGATGACGGACTCCACCTTGGTATCGTCGATGGCGACTTCGAGTTTGATCTTGGGCAGGAAGTCGACCACGTATTCGGCGCCGCGATACAGCTCGGTGTGGCCCTTCTGGCGACCAAAACCCTTGACCTCGGTCACGGTGATGCCCTGAACACCCACTTCAGAGAGGGATTCACGAACATCGTCGAGTTTGAACGGTTTAATAATGGCAGTTACAAGCTTCATGCTGAACTCCTCAGAGTAACGGAATAGCCGACAGGTGCTATGAGCATACCTTACCGGTCTGGCCGTTCAAGTTAAACACCTGTCAAAACTTAGGCCCCGTTTACCCGAGCAATAAAAAAGGGCTCGAAGACCCTTTTTGAAGTTCAGACTGTTTTGCCCGGGATCACTTGGAACCGGTGAATTCCGGGTAAGCGTCCATGCCACATTCAGCAATGTCGACGCCTTCGTACTCTTCTTCTTCGCTGACGCGAATGCCCATAACGGCCTTGAGGATGCCCCAGACAACCAGCGAGGCAACGAATACCCAGATAAAGATGGTCAGCGCGCCAACGATCTGGCCGGAGAAGGTTGCATCGGGGTTGGTGATCGGCACCAGCAATAGGCCCAGCAGACCGACAACACCGTGTACGGAGATGGCACCAACCGGGTCATCAATCTTCAGTTTGTCGAGCGTTACGATGCTGAAGACAACCAGCAAGCCACCCAGGGCACCGAAGATGGTGGCCACCAGCGGCGTTGGCGTAGAAGGTTCAGCCGTGATGGCGACCAGGCCAGCCAGTGCGCCGTTCAGGGCCATGGTCAAGTCTGCTTTCTTGAACCAGATGCGGGCCAGAATCAGGGCTGCGATAGCACCGCCAGCGGCCGCGGCATTGGTGTTCATGAATACGATAGCAACGGCGTTGGCGCTTTCGGCGTCAGCGACTTTCAGCACTGAACCACCGTTAAAGCCGAACCAGCCCATCCACAGGATGAAGGTACCCAGGGTGGCCAGCGGCAGGTTGGAGCCCGGAATCGCGTTGACTTCACCGTTCTTGCCATACTTGCCTTTACGGGCACCCAGCAGCAGAACCCCAGCCAATGCAGCGGCCGCACCGGCCATGTGGACGATACCGGAGCCCGCGAAATCGGATAGGTTCAGTGAGTACATACCAAATACTGGCTGGCCACCCCAGGTCCAGGAACCTTCCATTGGGTAAATAACCCCGGTCATAACAACGGCGAACACCAGGAAAGCCCACAGCTTCATCCGCTCGGCAACGGCACCGGAGATGATCGACATGGCCGTGGCCACGAACACCACCTGGAAGAAGAAGTCGGAAGACGGTGAGTAGTAGCCATCGCCAATCTCAGTAATACCGGTCAGGAAGAAGCCACCGTCGTACATGATGGCGTAACCGCAAATCAGGTACATGGTGCAGGAAATGGCGTACAGCGCTACGTTCTTGGTCAGAATTTCAGTGGTGTTCTTGGCCCGGACCAAACCGGCTTCGAGCATCGAGAAGCCCGCCGCCATCCACATGACCAGAGCGCCACAGATCAAGAAGTAAAAGGTATCGAGTGCGTATTGTACTTGCGTCAATTCGTTCATTGTTCAGTCTCTCCCGTTAATCAACCCGGCCTAGATCGCGTCGTTGCCAGTTTCGCCGGTACGAATGCGAATCGCCTGTTCCAGCGGGGTCACAAAGATCTTGCCGTCACCGATTTTTCCGGTGTTGGCGGCCTTGGTAATTGATTCGATGGCACGATCGAGCAGTTCATCGGAAATACCGACCTCGACCTTTACCTTGGGCAGAAAATCCACCACGTACTCCGCACCGCGATAAAGTTCGGTGTGGCCTTTCTGACGACCGAAGCCTTTCACTTCAGTCACGGTAATGCCCTGAACGCCGATTTCAGAGAGCGCTTCGCGGACATCGTCCAACTTAAAAGGCTTGATAATGGCTGATACGAGTTTCATGTCGTTCACTCCTGTTGGTTCCACCGTTGCGCTGATCATCAGCACCGGCCCGAGGGCATTGGCCGCCACGATCAGTGCGGCGGCCGGTCACCCGAGTTACAATGTCCAATGCAACGGTTGGCTGCGATTGGTTTCATCCGTGAAGGTATATAGCGAAGCCCGTGCCAACTCGACTAACCGTTTAAAATCAAGCAGTTAGCTATTGAACTGCGTCACAAACTGCCTTTTGACGCACTAAAATGAAGCACTGCACAATAAGTGTGCGATGAGAAAGCACTCTGATGGAGCACTGATATGAAACTGCCCGAGGACCTACTCGATCAGATCAGCCGACAGGCGAGCGAACTGTTCAGCCAGGGCCAGCAAGCCCGGGGTGAACTGCGCCAGAACATGCGCAGCCTGGTGCAAGCCCAGCTGAGCAAACTGGATGTTGTCAGCCGTGAAGAGTTCGAGGCGCAACAGGCTGTCCTGCAACGAACACGCGAGCAACTGGCAGAACTTGAAAAACAACTGGCGGACCTGGAAAACCGGCTCAAGCCGTGACTGAATTGGAGTGGGATAACACCGGTCGGAAGCTGGAGTTGGGCTACGCGGGCTTGCTGATGGGCTATACCCACCAGCCCGACAACGTTGTGCACTGGGAAAGCAAGGTGTTACTGGGAGAGGGTGCAGATTTAACCCGGCAACCGAATGTCGATTTTGCGCATCAGGCTCAAACCGATGTGCTGATCATAATAAGCCGCTTCATTAATAAAAGCCCCATAGAGTGTCTCGGTGCCTTCATAGTTAATGGATTCCCCGTCGAAAGTCATAAACAGCGGATCACCGGGTTTAATTGGCTGATAATCGGCATCCTGCCGGTCGGGGTGAATCATCGCCGTCAGTTCGCCCCGCTCGTTCTCGGGCAGCTTCAGCTTGTCGACGTACTGAAACCCCGCCAGGCTCTCCGGCAAATCAGGCTCGTCACCGCGTCGCACCGCCGCCAGAAAATCCAGGCAGTGAAGGGTGGCCTGGCGGGTCTGGTCAAACACATCCCAGCGCAACATACCCTGGGGCACCGGCCCTACTTCGACCAGCAGCCCGTGATGCTTCGCCAGCGAGATCAGGAAGTTGTCGCTCATCCGGTCTTCCGGCTCGTAAAACAGCGTTACCTCCGGCATCTGCTGTTTAACGTAGAACGCCATACCAACCACCAGCGCATCATCAGACTTAATGACCAGGGTGGTACCCATGTTGGCCGTTGTGGTGTGCAGATCGATAATGAAATCGACCCGGGGGGCATCTTTGGGCCCAAGCAGGGTGTTCAGTGATTTGGCCCGGTTATGCTCGTAACCACAGAGGCTGTGGTCCGACAGGTCGTCCCAGTTGAACTGACGGTTCAGATCCTGATCCAGATACCGCCGGTTACACCCATTGGCCTTCGGGTTGGCCAGATGCAACTCGGTGACCAGCCCGTCACGGCAAATCTCTTCAGGATTATTGCGCCAGTGTTTGAGCAAATGCACCCCGGTAAGCTCGTTACCGTGGGTACCGCCGGTGATGGCAACGTGTTTGATCGGGGTTGTGGACATGGGTCACCTGTTGGCGTGGCTGTATTCTCACACCCAGTATGAGGGACTTGGAGAAAAAGCCAATCCCCCACCTCACTCAGCCTGCCAAAGGCGGCAGGTGAGATGGGTCAAAAACGGCATTGGTGGGGTGTTACTCAACGTAGGGTTCGGCTTTACCTTGGTGCCAAAAATCCGTGCCAGGCACCGGGTGTACCTATCTGGGGTCGGCGTGGACCCATCCATGGGGCCTAGACCGCAGCATCCATGCTGCGGACTTCCCCAGATAGTACACCCGGCACCTGGCACTCTGATTCCCGAGAACTCTACACCTAAAATTACTTAACCAGCCCAATCTGGCGCAACCGCTCCATCAGGTACTCGTCACTGGTAATCGGCGGGTAGCGTTTCGGGTTGTCTTCGGTTACACACTGCGGCAACGCATCAAGTGAAGTTCCCGGGTTCGGGTGTACGAAGAACGGGATCGAATAGCGCGATACCTTGCCGGCTTCACCTTTGGGGTTTACAACACGGTGCGTGGTCGACGGCAGTACATGATTGGTTAACCGCTGCAGCATATCGCCCACGTTGCAGATGATGGTGCCTTCAATCATCGAGATACCGACCCACTCACCACGCATGTTTTTAACTTCAAGCCCTTCCTGCTCGGAGCCGACCAACAAAGTGATCAGGTTGATGTCTTCATGAGCACCGGCACGTACATTGGGCAGGTTGGGGTCGGTAATCGGAGGATAATGCAACGGCCGCAGAATGCTGTTGCCGTAGTTCACTTTCTCATCAAAGTAATGCCGGTCTTCGCCAATAAACAGAGCAAACGCCTGCAACAACTCCTGCGACAGGGCATCCAGTTCATAGTAAAGCCGCAGCATGGCGTCTTTGAACTCGGGCACTTCTTCCGGCCAGACATTCGGCGTCAGGTCTTTGTGCGGCGGTTCGCCGTCGATCTCGCGACCCACATGCCAGAATTCTTTCAGGTCGACGTGTTCGGCGTTTTTGGCAATCTCGGTACCAAAGGGGGTGTAACCCCGGGTGCCACCGTTGTTCTTGAAATAGGTTTTCTTGGTCGCATCGGGCAAGGCAAATACATTTTCGGCCGCGCGCAGGGCGTTAATCGCAACCGAGGCATCAATGCCATGGCCGGTGATACCGGCAAAGCCCCAGGCCTGATAGGCCGCGCCCATTTCCTGAACAAAGCCTTCCGGGTCGGTTTTAAAACGGCGTAGATCGAGCGTAGGAATGGTGTTCATATCGGCAGTCTCTCGTTCAGGCAATGCCTGATAATACGGTTATCCTCCGCTGCGAACGCAATGCCGCTGCGGGGGATGGTCTCAGCGAGATCCCGAATCAATCTCGGGTGAGGCGGTTGTCCGCCTTCTTATCTCAGGTGTGTGACTGTTCGAACCCGGGTTCACCCGGCCCGATCAGGCACGTTCTTTCACGTAAGGTTTACCAATGGCCTTGGGTGCAACGGCACGGCCAATAAAGCCGCCCAGAAGCACGACAGTCAGAATATACGGCAGCGCTTCTACCAACTGCACCGGCACTTCAAAGCCCAGGATAATGGCACCCTGGCTGCGGTCCGCAATGGCTTGCAACGCCCCAAACAACAGGCAGGCCAGCATGGTAGTTTTCGGCCGCCACTTGCCAAAAATCAGCGCTGCCAGTGCCATATAACCCTTACCGGCACTCATGTTCGGCGAGAACTGAGCGGTCAGTGCGACCGACAGGTAAACACCGGCAAACCCGGCCAGCAAACCACAGACCAGCAATGCCAGATAGCGTACCTGAGTCACAGAAATACCGGCAGTGTCGACCGCCTGGGGGTTCTCACCGGTGGCACGTAAACGCAACCCGAAACGGGTACGGAACAGAACAAACCAGCACAGAGGCACCGCCAAAAAGGCCAGGTACACCAGTATGTAGTGACCACTGAGCAGTTCTGAATAAATACCCCCGATAATCGGCACATCCGCCAATGCATCGGCGAATGGCAGCACAATCGGCTCGAACCGGGCGTTTAATTCTTCGGCACGGCTGACCAGGTTGGGGGTATTCCCGCCCTGGCTGAACCAGTAGTTGCCCACGGCGGCCGTCAGGCCAGCAGCCAGAATGTTAATCGCCAAACCGGACACCACATGGTCACCGTTGTGTGTGACCGTCGCGAAGGCGTGCAACTGGGCGAACACCACGGAAGCCATCATGCCGGCCAGCAGCCCCATCCAGGGAGATCCGGTGTAGTAGGCAGCAGAGGCACCGGCGAAGGCACTGATCAGAATTTTGCCCTCAAGGGCAATGTTCACAATGCCCGACCGTTCGGAAAACATCCCCGCCAGTGCTGCGAAAATCAGCGGCGTGGCGTTACGCAGGGTGGCGTCAAGAATCAGAATAATGTTGTCGAATGCTTCCATGATCAGGCCTCCGCCGCGAGTTCTTCAGAGGTCTTTCTGCGATGACTCGACAATCGCAAATAGAGCCGTTCAATCGGATGCTTCATCATGTTCTGCAGTGCGCCCGAGAACAGGATAACCAGCCCTTGCAACACCACCACGATGCGTGCGTCCACCGAATATTCAAACTGCAGCTCACTGCCACCCTGGGTTAGAAACCCGAACAGCAGGCTGGCCAGTACAATACCAAAAGGATGGTTGCGGCCCATCAGCGCCACGGCAATGCCAGTAAAGCCCATCTGATTGACCAGATTCAGTTTGATCTGATGAGCTTCGCCCTGCACCACGTTCAATGCCATGAAACCGGCCAGACCACCGCCGATCAGCATGATCATGATGACTGTTTTAGGAATACTGATACCGCCGTATTTGGCACCGGATGCGTTGCTGCCCATGGCCCGGACCTCATAGCCCCAACGCGTGCGCCACAGAAATACCCAGACCGCAAAAGCGACAAACAACGCCCAGAACATCGACAGGTTAAGCGGCGACCGGTCGATGGAAATGCCAATCAGCGCCAGCGTTTCATGCATCTTCGGAATCCAGGAAGATGGATCAAACACCGCACTTTCCACCGACATGGTTCCGGACGGCTTTAGAAAGTTGATCAGAATATAGTTCATCATCGAGGCGGCGATGAAATTAAACATAATCGTGGTGATTACGATGTGAGAGCCACGCTTGGCCTGCAGCCAGGCCGGAATCAGCGCCCACAAACCACCGAATACAAACGCCGCAATAATACTGATCGGCAGTAACACGATTAACGGCACATGACCGCCCAGCCCAAGGCAAACCAGGCCCACGCCCAGCGCACCAATATAGGCTTGGCCTTCACCGCCAATGTTGAACATTCCGGCTTGGAACACGACGGCCACAGCCAAACCAGTAAAGATGTAGCTGGTCATGTAGTAGAGGGTATAGCCCCAGCCATAAGAGCTGCCAAAGGCGCCATAGACCATGGCCTGCAACGCATCGAGCGGATTAATATCCAGATACCAGAACACCAGAGCGGCGACCAGAGCAGCCATCGCCACGTTGGCCAGAGGAATGACCCCGACGGTAATCCAGGCAGGTATACGCTGTTGGCTCATGCGGGTTCCTCCGACTGCAACGCCTTGATTTCATCAGGAACAATATTGGCCATCATCAGGCCGAGGGTACGTTCATCGGCCTTGTCGGCCGGGACTTCGCCGACGATGGTGCCGTCGAACATCACCAGAATCCGATCCGCCAGCGAGCGAATTTCATCCAGCTCAACCGAGACCAGCAAAATCGCTTTACCCGCATCGCGCATATCCAGAATGCGCTGGTGAATGGATTCAATCGCACCAATATCGACACCCCGGGTCGGCTGCCCGATCAGCAAGACATCGGGGTTCTGTTCAATTTCACGAGCAATGACCAGCTTCTGTTGGTTCCCACCGGAAAAATTGGCCGTTTTCAGGTATGGATCCTGAGGACGCACGTCCCAGCGCTCCATCTTTTCCTGGCAATCGGCAATAATGGCAGCCTGATTCATCTGCACTGTACCGTTGTATTCCGCATTGCGGTGATAACCCAGCACGAAGGCTTCGTAAGCTGAAAATGTATTGATCAGCCCCATCCGATGCCGGTCTTCAGGAATGTGCCCGATACCAGCATGGCGCACCTGCGACGGGTTCATGGGGTGCTCGGCATCCAGGGTGTGGCCGTTCAGATCGATAGTACCGGTGTCGACCGGGGTAATGCCCGCCAGGGTTTCCAGCAGCTCGGACTGGCCGTTTCCCGATACCCCGGCAATGCCGACGATCTCACCGGCGCGCACGCTCAGTGAGACGTTGTCGAGACGTTTGACACCGGCGCTGTCGGTCATGCTCAGGTTACGGACCGACAGTTTGAAGTCCCCAGGTGTTGAATCGCCTTTGTCGACCTGCAACAGCACCTTACGCCCAACCATCAGTTCAGCCAGTTCTTCCTGGTTGGTTTCTGCGGTCTTCACATGGGCTACCATTTCACCACGACGCATGACCGAAACATTATCGGTCGCGGCCAGAATTTCACGCAGTTTGTGAGTGATCAGAATCACCGTCGTGCCCTGGGCTTTCAGCGAATCAAGCACTTTGAACAAATGCTCGGTTTCCTGGGGCGTCAGCACGCCGGTCGGTTCGTCCAGAATCAGGATACGGGCACCCCGATACAGAGCCTTGAGAATTTCAATGCGCTGCTGAAACCCGACCGACAATTCCTCGACGGGCTGATCCAATGGTACCGAAAGGCCAAACTCTTCCGACAACCGGTTCAGCTCGGCGCGTGCCTTATCGAGGCTGTCGTCTATCAATTCACCGCTTTCGGCGCCCAGAATAACGTTTTCCAACGCGGTGAAATTCTGAATCAGCATGAAATGCTGGTGGACCATGCCAATACCGGACGCAATGGCGGTTTTGGAGTCTCTGATTTTCAGCACCCGGCCATCGATGGCAATGTCGCCTTTATCGGCTTCGTAAAAACCGTAAATGATGCTCATCAGTGTGGATTTACCAGCACCGTTTTCGCCGACGATACCGTGGATGGTGCCTTTTTCGACCTTCAGGTCGATGTTTTTATTGGCGTGTACCGCACCAAAGTGCTTGTCGATGCCGCGCAGCTCAAGGGCGTATTCTGCAGCAGAGTGGATCTGGGCAGTCATGGGTCACCCGGTCAGTAGAGGTTAATGGAAACGCTGTATGTTTTGAGAATAGCCGAACATGCGACAGGTCTCACCCGGTATGGAAATCGTCCGAACCGGGCTCCGCCCTCCCCAAAGGGCTGGCGTGAATAACTCAAGTTTCGACGTTCGAATTGGCTGCATCGCCTTGAATCCGCGGCGGATGGCGGGGCTGCTCCTGCGGGGGCGCCGTGAATACCTCCATGTAGGCTTAACTTCGGCATC
>NZ_JBBECH010000026.1:0-130450 GCF_040881935.1 Saccharospirillum sp.
ACACCGCCCTTTCACGGCGGTAACAGGGGTTCGAGTCCCCTACGGGATACCATTTTTTGTTTTCAGAACCTTTAGTGTTCTTGAGACAAAATACGCGGGAATAGCTCAGTGGTAGAGCACAACCTTGCCAAGGTTGGGGTCGCGAGTTCGAATCTCGTTTCCCGCTCCAAATTAAAGCGAAAGCAGCCCAAGGGCTGCTTTTTCTGTTTATGGGAACCGAAATTCCATCTCGTTGCGATCCATCACCTCCCTGTGATGGCCCCTTCGGGCGCTAACGCGTCGTTAAACGCTCCAGGCGTTTAATCCCGCTCCAAATTAAAGCGAAAGCAGCCAAGGGCTGCTTTTTCTGTTTATGGGGAACTGAGATTTCATCTCGTTGCGATCCATCACATTTCGCCAGATAAAAAAACCGGAACATTGATCAGATGTCCCGGTTGTCTTGATGCCTGGTGGGTAACACCGATCCTGGTGCTCCGTTTCCCTGGCGACAGCTTCCCTACTCGTACTTCCCTGAATCTGACTCCCTGCGTTTATTCCCTGTGCGCGGCTCCCTGCGCTACCCGAACGGGTGGTTCGGGGGTCCCTTGAAACTGCCTTGTCTTTGGCTTCCCGCCACACTAGCCAGCGTCCTGCTGTCGTCCCTGATCCTGCACCTGGTGAACCCTACGCCTGTCTTTACTGCCTTCCTGGCCGCTTTCCGTCCCTGGTGTTTTGGTTATCAGTCGGTCATGCCTACCTGAATGCGATCCCGGTTTTTTTCGAGGGTCGCTGGCCCGATGCCCTGAACGTTCATCAGGTCTTCAGGTGCGATAAAGGGGCCAAACTCATCGCGGTAGGCCACAATGGCCTCGGCCCTGACTAGACCGACGCCGTCGAGCAAGTCGGCCAGTTTTTCGGCGGAGTCATTGTTGATATCAACGTGCAGTACAACGGATTCTGCGGTTGCTGTTTCGGTGGTCGTATCCTCTGCGTGTGCCAGTGGCAGTAAGCAGCTGATCGCCAGTCCCAGGGTGATGATTCCTTTTTTCAACATCGTCTTTCCTTATTGGTTGTTGAGTGTTTTTTAGTGCCGTTACAGCGGGCGAAATAAAAGTAGCAAACTACCCAGCCGGAAAGAACAACCATTGTTCAAGTATACTGAGGGTATACTCCTGGTGGCGTCTGGTAACACCTTTCGAACACTGTTGTGAAGTTGATCACAAGTTTTCGGCCATGATGAAAAACCGTTTCCGGGGCGTGGGGTGCTGGATAAGATGGCCGCAAGAATTGTATAGCCTGCGTCTTGCTTTATAATGCGCCAAATCTTGCTTGGGCAGGTACATGAGCAACCCTCTTTATCGACGTGATGTTATTTCCATAGGCGATTTGTCGCGCTCTGATCTCGAATTCATCGTTAATCGTTCGGCCGAGCTCAAACACTCCGGGCCACTTCCACTGTTGAAGGATCGGCTGATCGCCAGTTGTTTTTTTGAGGCGTCAACTCGCACCCGGTTGTCATTCGAGACCGCGGTTCAGCGACTCGGTGGTACCCTGATCGGTTTTTCCGACAGTGGTAATACCTCGGCCAAAAAAGGGGAGACCCTGTCAGACAGCATTCAAATGATCGGCTCTTATGCCGATGCCATTATTATGCGTCATCCGCAGGAAGGGTCGGCCCGGTTGGCGGCTGAGGTGGCTGGGGTTCCGGTCATCAATGGCGGAGACGGGGCTAATCAGCATCCCACCCAAACCTTACTCGATCTGGTATCGATCGCCGAATGTCAGGGGCGGCTGGATGGGCTGTCTGTGGCGCTGGTGGGGGATCTGAAATACGGCCGTACGGTGCATTCGCTGGCCCAGGCACTGGGGCATTTTAGTCCGACGTTCTATTTTGTTTCTCCGGATGCCCTGGTAATGCCTGCTTATATTGAAGATAACCTGGCGTCTATGGGCATTCGTTTCACCCGGGTTGAGTCGCTGGAGGAGGTTATTCCACTGGTGGATGTGCTGTACATGACCCGGGTGCAAAAAGAGCGTCTGGATCCGACGGAATACACACACATTGCCTCTCAGTTTATCCTGAGGGCCGACATGCTGACTCAGGCCAAAACCAACCTGCGGGTGATGCATCCGCTGCCCAGGGTCGATGAAATACATCCCAGTGTTGACCGGACACCCTATGCTTATTATTTCCAGCAAGCCGAAAACGGTGTGTACGCTCGCCAGGCCTTGTTGTCCGGCGTACTGAACGAAGCCACTGAATTGCCATTTCCGGGAGCACGCTGATATGTCTGAAACCAACCGGGATAAAATGCTGGTTGAGGCGATCCAGTCCGGCACCGTCATCGACCATATTCCGGCCGGGAAGGGGTTGACCATTCTGGGGCGTTTACAGCTCAAGAACGCTAAGGCCCGCCTGACCGTAGGTCTGAACCTGCCCAGCCATGGTGGTGGCCTTAAAGATCTGATCAAGATCGACGAGTGGCGTTTTACCGAGAGTGATGCCGCCGAAATGGCGCTGTTTGCACCCCGGGCAACGGTCAATATCATTGAAGACTACCGCGTAGTCCGCAAATTCCCGATTGGTTTGCCCGAGCGCTTTGTTGGCGTGTTTGTATGCCCCAATACCAATTGCATCACGCACAATGAGCCGGTCGATACCCGGTTCAGTGTGTTGGTCGCCGCCGACGCCGTGAAACTGAAGTGTCACTATTGTGAACGTGCCTTCGCCGATAGCCTGTTTATTGAGCAAGGCAGCCTCTGAGCCGGGTGTGTCAAAGGCACTGCCCAATGCAGTGCCGTTCACGGTTTTAGCGCTAAAAAGCCTTGTTTTTCAGTTGCTTATTTTAATCTCATCTCTATAGTAAAGGCTTTTTACAGCCTATTTCCGACGGGAGTCTCGACAGTCCATGGAAACCCTAGCTCAACTGCATGAACGCGCTCTGGAAGCGGTTCGCCACGCCAAGGAAACTCAGGAATTGGATGACCTTAGAGTCCGGTTTCTGGGCAAAAAAGGCGAGATTACCGCCCAGTTGAAAAGCTTGGGGGCTCTGTCTGCCGAGGAACGTCCGGCTGCGGGTGCAAAGATCAACGAGGTCAAGACAGCGGTTGCTGATGCCATTGCCTTGCGCAAAGCCGAGCTGGAAGAGGCCGCGCTGAGTCAGCGCCTAACCGAAGAGCAGGTGGATGTCACCCAGCCCGGCCGTCGGCAAGGTAAGGGTGGTTTGCATCCGGTGACTCAAACGCTGCGTCGCATGGAATCCTTCTTCACCGCCATCGGTTACGACGTTGCCGTCGGTCCGGAAATTGAAGACGACTACCACAATTTCGAAGCGCTCAATATCCCGTCGCATCACCCGGCGCGCGCCATGCACGATACCTTCTATTTTGACGCCACCACCTTGCTGCGTACCCACACCTCACCGGTGCAGGTACGGACCATGGAAGTTGGCAAACCCCCCTTCCGGGTGATTTGCCCGGGGCGGGTGTATCGTTGCGATTCCGATCTGACGCACACACCCATGTTCCACCAGATGGAAGGCCTGATGATCGATACCGACGTCAGCTTCGCCGATCTGAAAGGCACGGTAGAAGAGTTCCTGCGAGTGTTCTTCGAAAAAGAACTGGCGGTTCGTTTTCGCCCGTCCTATTTCCCGTTTACCGAGCCTTCAGCCGAAGTCGATATCGAATGTGTGATGTGCCAGGGTGATGGGTGCCGTGTGTGCAGCCACACCGGGTGGCTGGAAGTAATGGGCTGCGGCATGGTGCATCCCAACGTGTTGGCAGCCTCGAATATCGACAGCACTACCTATAAGGGATTTGCGTTTGGCATGGGGGTCGAGCGGTTGGCGATGTTGCGCTATGGCGTTAACGATCTAAGGCTGTTCTTTGAGAACGACCTTAAGTTTTTGCGCCAGTTCAACTGAACCCCGGTAGTCCGTCAAACAGTCAGGATGGTTAACAGAATATGAAAATCAGCGAACAATGGTTACGCGAGTGGGTCAACCCGGACCTTAATGCACAGGCACTCATGGATCAAATCACCATGGCTGGCCTGGAAGTGGACGGCGCCGAGCCGGTGGCTGAGGCGTTCTCCGGGGTTATTGTTGCCCATATCACCGGCTGCGAGCCGCACCCCAATGCCGATAAACTGCAGGTGTGTAGTGTCGATACCGGCGAGGGTACCGTTCAGATAGTCTGTGGTGCGCCCAACGCCCGTGCCGGTCTTAAAGTAGCGCTGGCGCAGGTTGGGGCCGTATTACCGGGCGATTTTAAGATTAAAAAAGCCAAACTGCGGGATGTCGAAAGCCAGGGGATGCTGTGCAGCGAAAAAGAGCTGGGGCTATCCGATAACCACGATGGCATTCTTGAATTGGCCGCGTCAGCGCCGGTAGGGCAAGACGTACGCACGCTGCTGAACCTGGACGATCTGAACATCGAGATTGATCTGACCCCGAACCGCGCCGACTGCCTGAGCATTGCTGGCCTGGCCCGCGAAGTTGCAGTACTGAATGATCTTACGGTGACAGCGCCGGCGATTGAACCGGTTGCGGCGACGCATCAGGATACCTTCCCGGTCAGTCTGGAAGACCCGGTGGGTTGCCCGCGCTATGTAAGTCGCGTGCTGAACAATGTGAATGTGGCGGCAGAGTCACCTTTGTGGATGGTTGAACGACTGCGCCGGTCGGGCATTCGCTCGATCGACCCGGTAGTAGATGTGACCAACTATGTGATGCTAGAGCTGGGTCAGCCATTGCACGGTTTTGATCTGGATCGTTTAAAAGGGGGTATCGTTGTCCGCCGGGCGCAGGATAATGAAACCCTCGAACTGCTGGACGGACAGATCCTTACATTAGCAGAGAACGTTCTGCTTATTACCGACGCCGCTGGCCCGCTGGCGATGGCGGGTGTTATGGGTGGAGAACAGAGCGGCGTGTCGCCGGAGACTCGTCGCGTATTCCTGGAAAGCGCCTTCTTCGCGCCGATCGAGATTGCTGGTCGGGCGCGCAGTTTCGGGTTGCACACTGACGCGAGCCACCGGTTTGAGCGCGGCGTCGACCCGGCCTTGCAGGAAGTTGCGGTCGAGCGAGCGACGCGTCTGTTAATGGACATATGTGGTGCTGAGCCTGGCCCAATACAGGTGCACGAAGTAACAGCCAATGTGCCGGAAGCGGCCGTCATTTCGCTGAGTGCTGACCATGTTAAATCTGCGCTCGGGTTGGAAATCAGTCGTGATGAGATTGACCGGATTCTTACCGGCCTGGGTTTTGTGCTTAACGAGACCGCTCCGGGCACCTGGCAAGTGGCAGCGCCAAGCTGGCGCTTTGATATGGCGATTGAAGCCGATCTGGTCGAAGAAATTGCCCGCATTTACGGCTATAACCGGCTGCCGGTTACCCAGCCCAAAGCGGCACTGGGGCCGCGTGGCAAACCCGAGCAGCGAGTGACAACGGCTGCGGTTGCCGATCGGCTGGCCGCGCTCGGCTATCAGGAAGCCATCACCTACAGTTTTGTTGAGCCAGCGTTGCAGCAGGCTATGTTCCCGAAAGAAGCGGGCATTGAACTGGCAAACCCCATTTCTGCGGATATGGCGGTGATGCGGGTGTCTTTATGGCCTGGCCTGGTCAAGGCACTGACACACAACCTGAAGCGGCAGCAAGACCGGGTCCGGCTATTCGAGACCGGTTTGCGTTTCCGGGTAACGGCCAAGGGAACGGAGCAGATCGCGATGGTGTCCGGTATTGCGACCGGCAGCCGCCTGCCGGAAGCCTGGTATGAGAATGGTGAGTTGCTCGACTTTTTCGATGTTAAAGGCGATGTTGAACAAGTACTGGCGCTGGTAAAGGGTGTGGAGTTTGATTTTCTGCCGGGCCGGCATTCGGCGCTGCACCCGGGGCAGAGTGCTCGAATTGAACGAAATGGCAAACTGGTTGGTTACATCGGTGCCCTGCATCCGAGCCTGGCGCGACAATTTGATATCAAGCAACCGACCTTTCTGTTTGAGCTGCGGCTGGACCGGATTGCCAAAACTCAGTTGCCTGCTTTCACTGCTTTGTCTCGTTACCCCGGCAGTACGCGTGATCTGGCGGTCGTTGTCGACGAGGAAACACCGGTTGCGGACCTGATGAACAGTGTTCGTGAGATAGCTGGAGAAGACCTTGAAAGCTTGACCCTGTTTGATATCTATCGCGGCAAAGGCATTGATTCGCAACGAAAAAGCGTGGCTCTGGGCTTGACCTGGCAGAATCCTTCGCGCACTCTTACTGATGAAGAAGTAAACAGTTTGATGGATTCGATCATCAATACCTTGCAGACGAGGTTCGATGCTGCGCTGAGGAACTGAGAATGGCCTTGACCAAAGCGGAGATGGCAGAGCGCTTGTACGAAGAGCTTGGCCTGAATAAACGTGAAGCAAAGGAAATGGTCGAAATCTTCTTCGAGGAGATTCGCGACTCGCTAGTGCACAACGAGCAGGTTAAGCTCTCGGGGTTTGGCAATTTTGACCTCAGAGATAAGCGTCAGCGTCCTGGCAGGAATCCGAAGACGGGTGAAGAAATCCCGATTTCAGCGCGCAGGGTGGTGACATTTCGTCCCGGTCAGAAGCTTAAGGTAAAAGTCGAGGCATATGCTGGAACCGAGCCAGAATAATGAATTGCCTCCTATCCCAGGGAAGCGATACTTCACCATTGGTGAAGTCAGTGAACTGTGTGCGGTCAAGCCACATGTCCTGCGTTATTGGGAACAGGAGTTTCCGCAGCTCAGCCCGGTAAAACGTCGGGGTAACCGTCGTTATTACCAGCGGGATGATGTCGTGCTGATTCGCCAGATTCGTCATCTGCTTTATGAAGATGGCTTTACCATTGGGGGCGCCCGGCAGAAACTGTCCGATCCTGAAGAGAGCGAGGTGATGCAACACCAACACCAGGCTTTGATTCAGGATATGATTCGCGAACTCGAAGCGGTACTGAAGTTACTCTCTGACGATTAATCGTCAAAAAGGTTTGATTTTTCAACTGCTTAGCGTATTATTCGCGACGTTTTCGGGCATTAGCGCAGTCTGGTAGCGCATCGTCATGGGGTGGCGAGGGTCGCAGGTTCAAATCCTGCATGCCCGACCAAAAACATCACAAAAGAGCCAGCCACTGAGCTGGCTTTTTTGTGTCTGGAATTACCCAGCAGTATTCAATATGTGTTGTCGGTCTTCTGCCCCAAGCGTCAAAGATTGGCCCATCCTTTGCTCTGTCTCCCTTGTCAGTGGTCTTTTCGAGCGTAAAGCGACTGTTTTTTGTTGCCCTGAGCCCGAATAGACCAGGATCACTGGTTTTTTTACACTCTTGACCGCGGGGGTGTTTAAGGGGAATACAGATGTCCGATCATCGTCTCGATATTCAGAATGTACCGGGCCAGCCTGCGGCACCACCATCGCCGATGAAGACGGGTCGGCCCCTGGCCCGGCCGCAAAGAGCAAAAAGCACTGGATGAGTGGGTCGGTCAAATGGCGCAGCGGTCCGGACCGGGACGATAACGCAGGTGCAGGCTTGCCAGCTCGCCAGTGCAACCAGTAAAGTAACCGATTGCGGGCCAGATCATCGGGAGGTGTTATCCTCCTGGAGCCGCTAAAAAAATAACAAGGGCGCCCACCCAGAGCCCAATACACCACAGAGGATTTATTATGACAGTGTCGGCAATTCCCAGCGACAACGGGCGCGAGATCACCATTAAGATCACTGGCCGGTTTGATTTCAGTTCGCATCAGGAGTTTCGTCAGATTTACGAGAATGCCTCGCCGGACATCAATATTTATACCATTGATATGTGCGATGCCACCTACCTGGACAGTTCTGCCCTGGGAATGCTGCTGTTACTTCGGGATCATGCCGGGGGCGACCATTCCGAGATCCGCATTGTGAATTGCAATGAGGACGTTCGCAAAATCCTGACCATCTCCAATTTCGGACAGTTGTTCAGGATCGAATGACCATTAAGCCAGCCAGCCAACCCACGGGTCAGGGGCTGCGAGTACTGATCGCGGATGACAATCAGTCCGACAGGATGATACTTCAGGCCATTGTGCGCCGGGAGGGGCATGAGGTGCTGCTGGCGACCGATGGTCGTGAGGCGGTCGAACTGTTTAAGCAGCACTCGCCTGATATTGTGCTGATGGATGCCCTGATGCCGGTCATGAACGGCCTGGAAGCCAGTCGCGCCATCAAAGCACTGGCAGACAGCGACCTGGTGCCCATTATTTTCCTTACCTCACTGCAAGATGCTGAATCTCTGGCGGAATGCCTCGACAGTGGCGGCGATGACTTCATGTCAAAGCCCTACAACCGGGTTATTCTCAAAGCCAAGATCAACGCCTTCAGCCGCATGCGGGTCATGCATGCCCAGTTGCAGCGCCATAACCGGCAAATGTTGCTGGAGCAGCAAGTAGCCAAGACCGTTTTTGACAACGTGGCTCATTCCGGGTGTCTGAACCTTCCCAATATTCAACATTCGCTGTCGCCAATGGCTGTGTTTAACGGTGACACCGTGCTGGCTGAGCGCAAGCCAGACGGTGGTATGCTGCTGTTTCTGGGCGATTTCACCGGCCACGGGTTGCCCGCCGCCATAGGTGCCATGCCCCTGGCAGAAATATTCTATGGGATGACCTCCAAAGGCTTCTCGATGGAAGAAGTGCTGCGTGAAGTTAACAGCAAACTGTGCAAAATATTGCCGGTGGGTGTGTTCTGCTGTGGAGCCATGGTGGAATTGAACTTTCACAACAAGTCGGCCCGGGTTTGGGTTGGTGGCGTGCCCGATGTTTATCTGTTTCGCGAGCAGAGCGGCAAGGTTGAGCGGTTTGCCAGCACGCATTTGCCCCTGGGGGTTCTGGACCCGCAGGAGTTCGACCCGCACAGTCAGGATGTCGTGATGCACAACGGCGACCGGGTGTTTTTGTGGTCTGACGGAATAGTCGAAAGTCGTAACAGCACCAATGAGATGTTTGGCGAAGACCGGTTGAATCAGGTATTTGCTAGCACAGACAGTCCGGACCTGATTTTCCAGGCCATACTGGACCAGGTTGACCGCTTTATGGGCGGCAGCGACCGCGATGATGACATTACTCTGGTCACCGCCAAAATGGTCGATATAGAACAGATTGGTATGACCACCTACGAGTCGAGCAAGGGGTCTATTGGGGGACCTGTCAACTGGACCCTGAGCCTGGCCTTGCATGACCAGAGCCTGGCTGCGTTTAATCCGTTACCGCTGGTGATGAATCTGTTGATGGAAGTCGAAGGGCTTCGACCCCTGGGCGGGCAGCTATATACCTTGCTCGCCGAATTATTCAGTAATGCCCTGGAACATGGCGTGCTGGAACTCGACTCCAGCCTGAAGACCGGCCCACAGGGGTTTGGACAATACTATTTGCGACGTGAACAGGCGCTGGCGGCGCTGTCCAATGGCAGCGTCCGTCTTACGCTGACCCATCGCCCGCTGCCGGTTGGCGGCGAATTGATTATGGAAGTCACCGACACCGGAACCGGGTTCGATTATGCCAACTACGGTGATGGGGACCTAACCACTGACGCGCAAAGTGCGACGGATCATTTGGCTGATTCGGTCTTGCGGCCTAATGTGAACTGGGACTACAGTGGCCGGGGTATTACGCTGATCCAGCAATTGAGCGACGAATTGACCTATCTGGATGAAGGACGGTCGGTTAGAGCCGTCGTGCGCTGGCCAAGGAACGGAGTCGTGGTAAAGCACACTGGCAACTAAACAGAGGAACTTGTCGGCTTCGACTGTAAAACACGCCCAATACCGCCTATTATCGTCTGTACCCGGTTTACGGAGCTCCAGGGACGGTGTGCGCTACTCAATTACCCAACGCGAGGCCGCCATGTCTGATTCTGATACTCCCATGCAGATAGAAGACCATCTGGATGTAACGATACTGGGGGAGTTGAAGACTCTGCTGGAAGACGATTTCCCGGATCTGATCGACACCTTTCTCACCGATGCCAGAGTCCGCGTGCGGGAACTGGTGCGTACCGCCAATTCAGGTATCCCCGAAGATATTCGTCAGTCGGCGCACAGCTTCAAGGGCAGCACGCTGAATGTTGGCGCCAAGCAATTGTCCGATCTGTGTCGTGAACTTGAAGACCTGGCTCGCTCAGGCCGAACTCAGGGATCCAAGGGCCTGGTAGATCGGATCGAAATAGAACTGAATCAGGTCGAAACACTGATGCGCGGTTCTTATCTATAATCTGATAACAGGCTGATTACCGTCTTAAGCGTCTGGTTGCCATGTTGCGATAGTCCCGGGGTAATCTGCCCTATACCTCTGGCGAATGTCCTGTCGTCTCTGCGGAAACCGGCCGCTGTTGGTCTGAGCACAAGCACCGACAAAGCGACGCTAATTGCCTATACTGTGGCAAGACTGGAGAGCAGAATCGAATGAGTGGTTTGAATCCTATTCAAGTGATTGCCGTCACTGGCGGTAAAGGCGGTGTTGGCAAGAGCAATGTGTCGGTCAATCTGGCGGTCGCTCTGGCTGAACTCGGCAAACGCGTCGTGTTACTGGATGCGGACCTCGGTCTGGCCAACATCGACATTCTGCTGGGCATACCGGCGGGTCGTAATATTAGCGATGTGCTCAGTGGCAATGCCGAGTTGCGCGACATTCTGGTGCCCGGACCGGGCGGGGTGAAAATCATCCCGGCTTCTTCCGGTACCCAGAAAATGGCGAACCTCGGTGAGCGCGAACATGCTGGCATTATTGCGGCTTTCAGCGAGCTGGGTGATCAGATGGATGTTCTTATCGTCGATACCGCCGCGGGTATTTCCAAAACCGTCACCAACTTCGTGCGGGCCGCCCAGGAGGCGATCATTGTAGTCACCGATGAACCTACATCGGTGACTGATGCGTATGCATTGATCAAGGTATTGAGCCGGGATTGTCAGGTCGAACGCTTCCGGGTGGTCGCCAATATGGTTCGCACCACGTCGGAGGGGCAGAATCTGTTCAACAAACTGTCCAAAGTGACGGACCGGTTTCTGGATGTCACCTTGCAGTATGTGGGATCAGTACCGATGGATGAATCGGTGCGTAAGGCGGTTCAACGGCAAAAAGCGGTCATAGAGGCCTACCCACGCTCCAAGGCGGCGGTAGCTTACCGGTCGATCGCCCAGAAAGTGGCCACATGGCCCCTGCCCAGCACTCCCAGAGGGAATCTGGAGTTTTTTGTTGAGCGACTCGTCTACGGAGCGGGAGTTGTCTGAGATGTCGGTGCAGCAGTACACTATTGAAATTGAGAAGCTGCTGACCGAACGTGAGTGGGCCGAGATTGCCGATCTCTGAGCGAACAGGCCGTCTGACGCGACTTGTGCATAACCCTCTGAAACGTCAAGACACTGACTGGTGAAGGGGGGTAACGCACAATGGCTATGGTTCAACATTGATCGCACTGGGGTATTCATATGGGCCGACCTTCGGGTTGGCGGGCTTGATTGTCATGCTTGGTCTGGTAAATTGGAGCCACGGGCGTAAGATCAAACAACTGAAAGCCAGACTGGGGCAGACGCCTCAGGCGTTGGGCCAGGAAGTGAAGATGATAGGGCAGTGTGTCATTGGCGTCGGCAATAGAGTCAAGCACCTGGAAAAACAGATTCGCACGCCACCCAGCCTATTTGAACAGTTGTTGATGCACTCTGCCCAGACTCCGGATACGGCACCGGTAGCAAAAAAACCAGAACGCAGCGCTGCTGAGCCTGTGGTTGATAAACTGGCATCCCAGCGCTCCCAAAGCCGGGCGGAGCAAGCCCTGGCGCAATGGATGAGTGATGCCCGGCACACCGCCTAAGGACACCCCCTTTGACTCTGACCCCGATACTTCGATTCGTTACCAGCGTGACCTTGCTGGGTTGGTCGTTGGTACTGGCTCCACTGGCTTTAGCTCAGAGTCACGACCCGTTTGAACCCACTAACCGCTTTATTTACCGGGTGAATGATGGTCTCGACCAGGCCATATTGCGGCCGCTGTCGGTGACGTACCAAGCGGTCACGCCTGACCCGTTTGAACGTGGTGTGCGCAATTTCTTTCAGAACATTGGCGAGGGGCGTAACGCCTCCAATAATCTGTTGCAGGGAAAATGGCGCGCCACTGGATCCTCCACCGG
This sequence comes from Saccharospirillum sp., assembly GCF_040881935.1. Taxonomy (NCBI): domain Bacteria; kingdom Pseudomonadati; phylum Pseudomonadota; class Gammaproteobacteria; order Oceanospirillales; family Saccharospirillaceae; genus Saccharospirillum; species Saccharospirillum sp. Next base: position 12,145 of record NZ_JBBECH010000026.1, read on the forward strand.
TCGTTTTCTGATTAATTCCACTGTCGGCCTGCTCGGAGTATTCGATGTCGCCCGTCACATTGGCATCGAGCCCAAAGTTGAAGATTTCGGGCAGACACTCGGTGTCTGGGGTATGGGTCCGGGACCCTATCTGGTGTTGCCGCTATTGGGGCCTTCAAGTATTCGCGACAGCTCGGGTTTTCTAGGCGATATCTGGCTGAGCCCACTGCAATATTCCGAGCTTAACCTATTGGAACGGACGGGTCTGGCAACGCTGGACGGTTTGCAGACACGTGCGGATCTATTGGCATCTGATAGCCTCATCGGTGGCGATGGTTATCTTGTGTTGCGCGAAGCGTATTTGTCGAAACGCAACTATGACGTGTCCGACGGGAACAACGTGTCCGACAGTTTCCTGAATAATCCGACAGGCACAGCCTCAGACAGCGATTTTGTCGATGAAAGCGGCTTCGGAGAGTCGGAAGCATCTGACGAAACCTTTATCGATGAGTCGTTTTAGGTCACTTTGAGCAAGGAGCATAAAAGGTGCCTGCCGCTTCTTAGCTCAAGCTCAACTCTCCCGTTCGGGTCTTTCGTTGGTTTGATCAACCAGTTTCGGGATCACGAAACCATTCAGTGGTTGCGTTCGCTGACCCACCCCGTTAAGTTGCCTGCAATACCCTGGGGAAGTCAACAAGATGCCACTCACTGAAGCCACACTTTTGGTTGTTGATGACGAACAAGCCATCCGGGATTCGATTGTCGCTTACCTCGAAGACAGCGGCTATACCGTACTGGAAGCAGAAAACGGGCAGCAGGCATTGGCTCTGTACGAGAAAAAGTCGCCGGATCTGATCATCTGTGACCTTCGTATGCCCGTCATGGACGGCTTGTCGCTGTTGCGCCGCATTATGGAACTCACCGATGAAGTACCGGTGATTGTGGTGTCGGGTGCTGGGGTGATGACCGATGTGGTTGAGGCATTGCGGCTGGGTGCCAGCGACTACCTGATGAAGCCTATCGTTGATCTCGGCGTACTGGAGCATTCCGTTGAGCGGGCGCTCGAGCGCTCCTTTCTGGTCAAGGAAAATTATCGCTATCGCGTTGAGCTGGAATCCCGCAACCAGGAGTTGCAGGATCACGTAGACCGGCTCAAACTCGATTTACAGGCTGGCAGGGCGGTGCAACAGCGGTTGCTCCCGGAATTTGCGCTGACTCATGATCAATACCGCATCAGCCACCAAATGGTGCCCTCCAACTATTTGAGTGGCGATCTGGTCGACTACTTTCAGGTCATCCCGGGGAAACTGGTGTTTTATATGGCTGACGTGTCGGGCCATGGCGCCAGTTCTGCATTGATTACCCTGTTGATCAAGAACCAGATTGACCGTTTACGCGATGAAATGGAGAACGACGCCTCCGATGTCGTATTGATTCCGGCGCAGGTGCTGCGCCAGATCAATCTGGAGCTGATTCGCACCCAGACTGGCAAGCATGCCACCATGTTCTACGGTGTGATCGATACAGAAGATAACACCCTCGATTACGCCTCGGCCGCCCATTTCCCAGCCCCGGTGCTCTGTACCCGCGAGGTCTGCCGCGCGATTGAGCCGGAGAGTCTGGCCGTCGGCTTGTTCGACGATGCGACCTTTGAAAACAGGCGTCAGAAACTGGACGGATTCGAGCGCCTTTCTGTCGTGTCCGATGGCTTTCTAGAGTTGTTGGCTGACGTATCATTGCAAGAAAAGGAGGCACATCTACTTGAGTTAGGTGCTGACCCAACCCATACTATGCAGCACGTTTTGATGCAGATGACGAGCGAGGGTAAAACCCGGTCTGCCTCAGACGACATTACAGTCCTTACGGTTGAAAGGGTTAAGTAGGTCGGATAATAGATGAGTACCGGTCGCGTTTTAATGGCGAATAAGTCGGGCTCTTATGTCATTAAGTTGACAGGAGATGTGCGCATGACGTTGTGCACAACACTCGATACTTGCCTCAAGAATATGGTTGACGATCCCGCCTTCATCTCTGTGATCGTTGATCTCAGTGATGCCGAGGGCATAGACAGTACCAGTCTCGGGCTCTTGGCCAAAATTTCCCGTCTGGCTACGCCGGTGATGGGACATGTACCAACGTTGATTTCCAGCCGGGCAGACATTACCCGAATCGTTGATACCATGGGATTTCGTGACAGGGTGTTTGTGATCGTTCCCAATGCCGATGTCGATACCCAGGAAGCCCTGAGCGAACAAAGCGAAGAGCCACTCGATGAATGGTCAGCCCATGAACGGGTGTTGGAAGCGCATAAAATTCTGATGTCATTGAATGATCAGAATCGGCATACCTTCCGGGAATTGGTCGAGTGCATGGAAAATCAGCCACACTGACTGTCCACATTGGCCGGTCAGCGGTATACAAAAGGTCTTGAACGCGCGACTCTAATCGGTCGCGCGTCTTTGTTTAGGGAGTACTGATTTGTGACACATGCCAACGAGAGGTCGCCACAGTCCATCGCCGTGTTGGGGGGTGGCAGCTTTGGCACCGCCATTGCGAACATCGCCGCGACCAATGGGCATCGCGTCAGATTGTGGATGCGCAGTGAAAAGCAAGCCGACGATATCCGCACTCTGGGTGAAAATAGCCGTTATCTGCCGGGGTATGCACTCAGTTCCAACCTCACACCCGTGTTGGACCTTAATGAAGCCGTAGCCGACGCTGACTGTGTCTTTGTTGCGGTGCCCAGCAAAGCGTTTCGGTCAGTGGTTGAGCAAGCGGTACCGTTGTTACAACCGCATGCGGCGCTGGTCAGTTTAACCAAGGGCATAGAGCCCGGCAGTTTCCGGCTGATGAGTCAAATCCTGCACGATCTGGCACCAGCCCACGACATTGGCTGCATCAGTGGCCCCAATCTCGCCAAAGAAATTGCCGATCATCAGATTTCCGCGACCGTTATAGCCTCCTACAGCCAGCCCTTGCGCAGCCAGGTGCAGACCATGCTGAGCAGCCAGTATTTCCGCGTGTACGGGAACCCCGACATCTATGGTGTGGAACTGGCCGGTGCGCTTAAAAACATCTATGCCATCATCACTGGTCTGGCCTCTGCGCTGGGGATGGCTGAAAACACCCGGGCGGCGATCATTACCCGGTCTCTGGCCGAGATGTCCCGGTTTGCCGTACGTCTGGGCGCCAACCCAATGACGTTTCTGGGGCTTGCGGGTGTGGGCGATCTCATCGTCACCTGCAGTTCCAAACTCAGTCGCAATTATCGCGTTGGCTACTACATTGGTGAGGGGGATTCGCTGAAGCAGGCGATCAAGCGTGTCGGTGAAACCGCCGAAGGGATCAACACCCTGCGTATGGTGCATGAAAAAGCCGGTGAGATGGGGATCTACATGCCGCTGGCGAGTGGGCTCTATGCCATTATTTACGAAGACAAACCCATTGCTGACGTGGCTGGCCAATTGATGGCGGGTGATCTCGCACAGGATGTTGAATTCATGGGAGCAGGCATCTGATGGCATCGCTGAATCGTGAAGAAAAGGAACACCAGGTTATACGGGCGCTGTGTATGATTCTGTTCTGGGTCATCCTGCGCATCAGTCTGCTGGTAACGGCGGTACTCGCCATTGTGCAGTGGGTATTGGCCTGGTTTGAAGACAACCCCAATCCCCAGTTGGTCAGGTTTTGCCAGCGACTGGCACTGTACCAGAAACAAATACTCGATTACCTCACGTTCCTCAGCCATAACAAACCCTTCCCGTTTAGCGACTGGCCTGACGACCCGACCGATGTGCAGGACCTCGACCGGTGATTCTTTATCTGTTGCGTCACGGCGAAGCGGAAGCTTATGGGCGCGCAGCCGATGATGCGTCGCGGGCACTGGTACCCAGCGGGCGAAAAGCAGTAACCCGGGTGGCGATCGAGCTGGAAAATGTGGACGTGGTGTTTTGCAGTCCTTACCTGCGTGCCCGGCAAACGGCCGACCTGGTCTTGCCCGAGACGGGTCAAACAGGCTACCACCTGAACGATGGCCTCACTCCGGACAGTTCAATACCCTCACTTCTGGAATGGCTCGGCGCGATTACTCAGGAGCGCGTTTTGCTGGTCGCCCACAATCCTTTGCTCAGTTCTCTTGCCAGTCAGTTAACCGCTTTACCGGGCGGTGTGCCGCTTGGTACAGCCAACCTGGCCTGTCTGAGGGTGTCCGACTGGATGCCTGGCGGTGCCGAATTGGTTTGGCTCAAGTAACAGCGGCAGGGTGAAGTGATCAACCCGCTCAGGTTCAAACGATCGTTTGAATTCAGCGGGTGGCTGGGGTAGATTGTCCTCTGGTCTGTTAATTTTTGGTTGTTATGAAACCCCAACTGCATTTCGCACACGCCAATGGCTTTCCGTCTGCTACTTACCGTCGCATGCTGGATGGCCTAACGCCTCATGTTGACCTAAAAACACTGCCGTTAATAGGCCACGATCCGCATTATCCGGTAACCAATAACTGGCCTCACCTGAAACGGCAACTGATCGACAACATTGAGCGCCAGTGTGATCGGCCAGTCATTGGTCTGGGCCATTCTCTGGGCGGTGGTCTGACCATTATGGCCGCGCTGGAGCGCCCGGATCTGTTTTCCAGCATTATCATGCTCGATGTGCCGCTGTTCAGCCGGTTTGAAAGCTGGGTGGTGCGCAGCGTCAAGGCACTGGGTCTGATTGACAATCTGACCCCGGCGGGGCGGTCGAAGCACCGGCGGCGTACCTGGCCCAGTGTTGACGAAGCCCGATCCTACTTTCAGACACGTGACCTGTTCCGGCACTTTCATCAGGACTGTATTCAGGATTACCTGGCTTGCGCGACCCGAACCAATGCCGACGGGACGGTTGAATTATCCTTTGAGGTTCCGGTTGAGCTGGCCATTTTCCGAACCGTACCACACACCCTCTGGGTTCGGCCCGGGCAATTGCAGGTACCGGGCGGTGTTATTCTGGGGCGCGATACCGATACCGTGCGCAAGCATCAGTACTTGCGGATGAAGCAGAAACTGAATCTGGTCGGGACCCGGTTGCCAGGCAGCCATATGTTTCCACTGGAACACCCGGATGAGACCGCCGCAACGGTGTTATCGCTGATTCACCGTCTGAACACCCATCAGGCCGCCTGAGATGAGGTCAGTTTCCCTGTTAGGCGGGCAAGTTCAAGGCGTCGTGTTGGGGCGGGGAAGGCCGGTTTTGGCACTGCACGGCTTTCTGGACAATGCCTTCAGTTTTAAACCCCTATCCGGAGAACTGCCCGATGTCGAGATTTGGGCGCTGGATCTTCCCGGCCACGGCGCGTCGGCGCCTCTGGCCATGGTGGACGGCTGGTCCATCACTCAGTGGTTGCCAGTGCTGGGGCGATTGCTGGATGAATTGAACTGGGAGCGCTACACCCTGCTGGGGCATTCTCTGGGGGCTATTCTGGCGCAAATGCTGGCTGCTTTTGACCCGCGTATTGAGCGATTGATTTGTCTGGACGCGCTGGGGCCGCTGACCGATACCGATGATGGCAATCTGGACCGGTTGCGGCGCAATTACCAGCAACGCCAGGCCAAACCCGGTGGCCGGCGTTACTACGCAACCCCCGACGCCCTGTGGCAGGTGCGGGTGGGCGGGCGTTTTCCGTTGTCACATGCCAGTGCCCGGATGCTGTCCAAACGGGGTGTGGGGTTGGGTGACAGCGGCTGGTACCACCGTTATGATCGCCGACTCCGGCAGGACAGCGCCTGGCGAATGACAGAAAATCAGGTGCAGGCATTGTTGGGTCGTATAGAATGCCCACTGGATCTGGCCTTGTTTGAAGACAGCCCACTTGGGCGGGCGTCGTCTGTGTTGGATGGCAGGCTGGGCTGTATCGCTTCATTGTCACTGGCACGCTTCGGCGGGGGACATCACGCTCACATGGAAAATCCGGCACCCATAGCCCATTGGATTAACACCCTGCTTGAGCCCCATTCGTCAATTACCGCCGATTCGCGCGCGCAAGCGACGGATCTTAACGCTTCGGGAGAGGATGAAACTTGAATTTAGCCGATCTTTCCAACGCAGTACCCGGAACCTCGCCGCTGCACGAGGAGCGTCTGGACAGCGTGCATCGACAAATCCGGGACAGTGGTGCTCGACGTGTGCTGGACCTGGGCTGCGGCTCAGGTGCCTTGCTGGTCCGGTTGATTAACGATCCGCAGTTTGAGTACCTGGTCGGCCTGGAATCCTCGGGTGTTGGCTTGGCTGTCGCGCGCAACATGTTCGCCGACAGTCTGTCCAGCGGTCGGCTGAAACTGGTGGCCGGTTCCTACGCCGAACCGCACCCTGCTCTGACGGGTTTTGATATGGCCGCCATGGTGGAAACCATCGAGCATGTTAAGCCGAACGATCTTTCCCGGGTCGAGCACGCGGTGTTTGGTCAGATGAGACCACACCGATTGATTATGACGACACCGAACCGGGAATATAACCCCTTGCTCGGACTGGCGCCGGGAGAGTTTAGGGAGGCGGATCACAAATTCGAATGGGATCGGCAGAAGTTTATGCACTGGTCGCGTGGTGTGGCCGCGCGTAATGGTTATGCGGTGCGGTTCGCAGGCATCGGTGAAACCGACCCTGAACTGGGTGCGCCGACCCAGACCGCAACCTTTTCTTTGCTCAAGCAGTAATCTGCTGGCCTCCCGTCGGTGAATTTCGATGACCGGCTAAAGTTATCGGTCGGCTCAAGGTATACTTCGCGTTACCTATCATCGTCCGGAACCTAATTTTAAATGGCTTTAACCGATATTGCGGTCAATTTTTCCAGTGCTGACGACCAATCCGAGTGTGTTCAGCATTTCACGCGCCTGGGCGACTGGGTGCGGTTTGCCGCCAGCGCCATGGATGCACATCAGGTCTTTTTCGGGCATGGTTTCGAGTCAGCCTGGGATGAATCTGTGTTTCTCTGCTTGCGCGCGCTTGATCTTAATTGGGATGCACCGGCCGAGGTGCTCTCGGCAACCCTGTTGCCGCGTGAGCGTCGAATGCTCTGGTCGCTGATTGCACGGCGTTGTCTGGAACGAATGCCAACGGCTTATCTGCTGGAAGAGGCCTGGTTTTGTGGCGAGCCGTTTCGGGTTAACCCAGATGTTCTTATTCCCAGGTCCCCCATCGCGGAACTCATTGAAACGCACTTTACACCCTGGCTGCAGCAATCACCGGGCAGGATACTGGATCTGTGTACGGGCAGTGGTTGCATAGGCATTGCTATGGCGCGGGCATTTCCCGACGCCAGTGTTGATTTGACTGATCTCAGTGAGGCGGCGGTTTCGATTGCGGTCGATAATGTGGATCAAAAAGATCTGGGCTATCAGGTCAGAGTTTTTCAGGGCGATTTGTTTGCCGCGCTGGAAGACGGAACCTACGATCTGATCGTTGCCAACCCACCCTATGTCGATGAAGATGATCTCGACACCATGCCGGCCGAGTTTCATCATGAACCAAGGCTGGGGTTGGCGGCAGGGCCCGATGGTCTGGAACTGGTGCATCGCATTCTCCGCGAAGCGGCAGACTATTTATCGGACGATGGCTGGCTGGTCTGTGAAGTGGGCAACAGCTTTGGTGTCCTGATGACCGCCTATCCTGAAATGAATCTGATCTGGCCGGAATTTGACCGGGGCGGGCATGGGGTTTTTCTGGTGTCGGCGTCTGAACTCAGGTTGAATTTCAAGTAAATACCGTCGTACAACGGAGTACACCAGCAACGTTGCGTGAATAGCGGTGATCGACTGAATTGGCTGTTGGTGACAGCAGCCCTGCAATTTTTTGGCCTGTACTCAGGCCGGTTTTGATGGAGTGATGCACGCTCATGTCTGGAAATACCTACGGCACCTTGTTCACGGTAACCACCTTTGGCGAAAGTCACGGCCCGGCTCTGGGTGCCATTGTTGATGGTTGCCCTCCGGGGCTCGAGCTGAACGAAGCCGTTCTGCAACATGACCTGGACCGGCGCAAACCGGGTACCAGTCGCTACACCACGCAGCGTCGCGAAGACGACATCATTCGCATTCTGAGTGGCGTGTTTGAAGGCCGCACCACGGGTACACCCATTGGTCTGATGATTGAAAACACCAATCAGCGCAGTAATGACTACAGCGACATCATGAATACCTACCGGCCAGCGCATGCCGATTATGGCTACGACCAGAAGTACGGCTTCCGGGATTATCGTGGTGGCGGCCGCAGTTCAGCGCGTGAAACAGCCATGCGCGTGGCGGCCGGTGCCATCGCCAAACAGTTTCTGGCACAGCAGGGTATTGAGATTCAGGGGTACCTGAGTCAGCTGGGGCCGATCAAAGCCGAGCGGATCGACTGGAGCGCGGTTGAAGCCAACCCCTTCTTTTGCCCCGACCCGGACAAAGTGCCGGAAATGGAAGCCTACATGCAGGCACTGCGCAAAGAAGGTGATTCCATTGGCGCTCGCATCAGCGTGCGCGCGACCGGGCTGATGCCAGGGTTGGGTGAGCCCATCTTCGATCGCCTCGACGCTGATCTGGCGCATGCACTGATGAGCATCAATGCGGTTAAAGGGGTTGAGATTGGCGATGGCTTTGAGGTTGTTAATCAGAAAGGCAGTCATCACCGGGATGAACTGTCGCCGGAAGGTTTTCTGAGCAATCATGCCGGTGGCATCGTCGGCGGTCTGTCGACGGGTCAGGCGATTGAGGCGCACATTGCGCTGAAACCGACATCGAGCATCACTGTGCCGGGCAAAAGCATCACGCGCAGTGGCGAGCCAATTGAAATGATCACCAAGGGGCGGCATGATCCCTGTGTCGGCATACGCGCCGTGCCAATCGCTGAAGCCATGATGGCCATTGTGCTGATGGACCATTTTTTGCGCCACCGGGCGCAGAATGCGGGCGTAGTACCACCGTTGCCGCCCATTCCAGGGAGCGTTGCCGGTGCCTGACCGAGGCATGGGTACCAGGCTCAACCTATAAGAAGTCGGGAGTACAGAATGACAATTACCCAAAAAGCGCTGGTCGTGCTACTGGCTGTGACCTTGCCCATGGCGGCCATAGCCGACGTCGCTCGAAGCCATTTTACCCGCGGCATTACCGACCGCGAACCGGTTGATCATCTCACCACAGCGAGCAACATTAACCCCTTGTTTTACTTCACTGAGCTGGTGGACATGGAGGGCACTGAAGTGATGCATCGCTGGCGCTTCAAAGGCCAGATTATGGCGGATGTTAAATTTCAGGTGGAAGGCCCGCGTTGGCGCGTTTACTCAAGCAAGGAGCTTCTGCCCGAATGGAATGGGTTGTGGACGGTTGAGGTCCACGGTCCGAACGGCAATATTCTCACGCGCAACAGCATCAGCGTGCTGATTGATCGTTAACCTTGGTTGTCTGACGAACTATCTGCCTGCCGCGCTTCACCAGAACTGATTGAGTGCTGGTGAAGCCCGGACGCCAGGTTATCAATCTGGTGCACGGCTTGTATGGAGAGTGGTGCTTAAATATATGGCATCAATCCAGGGTACTTCCTGTACGATGGCATCGCACTGATTCCGCCATCCATCGATGTTATGACCCGGTAGGAGGAACACTTCCAGAGTCGCTTTTTGCCGGTGATAATGAATATTCAGCCGGTCATAATCGCGTATACCCCGCTCAAACAGCAGGTTTTCAATAGCCGGGCGCAGGGGTGCCAGGTGCGTCGGTACGTCGCCGTCCAGATCTTTTTCATGATCGATGTGCAGCGTAACGTCGGTGACGTCACTGAATTTTTCCTTAATAGACCGCAGTGCCCATTCGTTGATTTGATGCCCCTCCGACACACTCAGATAGCCTCCTACCTGAATGTGGGCGTCAATAAACACGCTCGGCCCCATCATTCTGGTGCGCAGCATATGCACGTCTTTTACCCCGGGCACCGACGCCAGCACATCGAGATACGCCTGTTGCTGCTTGCGGTCGACACCCCGATCTACCAGTTCCTGAAGCGCGTTCCAGGTCAGGGTGATGCCCATGTGGCCGATCAGCCCGGCGACAATGACAGCCGCTATGATCTCGACCGTTGGATAACCCAGCAGGGTGGCGATCACCCCAACCAGCACCACCAGAGACGACATACTGTCCGAACGGGCGTGCCAGGCGTTTGCCTCCAATAACGGTGAGCGCGCACGACGAGATTGTCTGATGGCGTAATGAAACAAGCCTTCTTTGAGTGCCAGGGCAATGATAATGGTGATGAGCGCGGCCAGGCTGGGTTCCGGGCGGGTATCCGCAAAAAACAACTGGATGCTCTCGTAGGCAATGCCTGCTGCGACCGCCAATAACAGCCCACCCAGCATAACCGTGCCCAGGGTTTCAAACCGGGCATGACCGTAGGGGTGTTCGGCGTCGGCGTCGTGATGCGAGACCTTGGCCAGAATGATCAGCGGTACGTCGGCGGCCAGATCACTGAGGCTGTGCATGGCATCGGCGATCAGCGCCGGTGATTTAACGCTGACGCCAACCACGATTTTAATCACGAAGGCAATGGCATCCACCGCGACACAGATCCAGTTGGTTCGGTCGATGACTTTCTTGCGTGCCTCACGGCTCAGAATAGGCTGGTCATTGGTGGCGTTCATACGCGTCCCCGGTAGGCAGCATCGGTAGCAGGAATCATGTCTCCATCTTCATCCAGTTCCGGATAGGGTAGCCCTTTCTGGTTACAATACCGCGCCATATCAGGCTGGTGCTGGTGCAAGACGGTTTTGAATTTGTCGAAACGGGAATGGCTCATGGTATTAAATCGGGGCTGGCTGAGTTCGGCGCGCAGTATACCTCAGGCAACCCGGGATTTAGAGCGCTGCAACCGGTTAGGCCGACAGCGCGGTGCGGATATGGTTACCGGGTAAACGGATTCACCGTGGGTAAATCGATCGCATTTTTGAACTGGCTCAGCGTCAAACTGTTGCGGCCGAATGACAGGTCTTTGTCGGACATTACGGATTCTCCGAACGAGTACATCACGTTCAGTCCCTGCTCCCGGGTGTCGGCGTCGTAGCGTTGCTGTGCCTCACTGACGGCCTCGTTGCGATGCTGCCAGTCGGTCATGGCCCGGTCGCCATGACGTTCTGTCATCAGCGACAGGGTCCTGGCTGGCGACAGGATCAGTGCACTGGCATTGTTACCGCCAAAGCCTTTCGAGTTGATCAGGGTACCGAGCATATCGGCTCCGTGATCACCGGCGTAATGGTGGTTCATCAGAATGTTCAGGTGTGACCGGTTAACGTCGTCAGCGATGTGATCGATGGTGCGAATACCGGGAACCCAGCCTTCAGCCCAGACACCCAGCGCGGCCGTGAGCTGATCGCCCGCCGCAGGGCCCAGTGAATGCCCGACATAGGACTTGATCGCCGATATGGTCCAGTTCTCGATGCCGAAGGTCTTGGCGACTTCGTTAAAGATGTGCGATTCGGTGACCCGGTTTTGTGGTGTACCGGTGCCATGGGCCATCACAAAGGTGCGCTGGAGTCCTGCGTCACCCAGGATGGCGCGGGCCAGTGAGGTGGCTTTGGCCAGGGTAATGTAGTTGCCGACCCCGGGTCCGGAAATGGATTTCTTGTTGGCATCGGCATTGACGAAAACGTCAGCAACGCTGCCGTAAATGGTAGCGCCAGTTTCCAGGGCTAGCTCATCGTCCATCAGCACCACAAACTGGCTGGATTCCGCCATGGTGAAACCGGCGTTGGATGAGAACGGCCGACAGGCGCGGCGGTTGTCCGTCACGTCGCTATTGTCGAGTTGTCTGAGTTGTTCGTCTTCAGCCAGGGCACCCATGATGCGGAAGCCTTCCATAATCTCCGGTACCACTGGCGCTTCCGAGTTGCCTATGATGGCGACACGGCATTTGCCCGCTGCGATGTCGGCAATGCCCTGGCGCAGGTTATACAAAAAGGTGGCGCAGGCGCCAGCATTGGAGCCGGTATTGCCGACGCTGTTGAGAATGTAGCTGTTGATGAAATCGGCGGTCATTTCCGGCATCGACAACGGCATCATCTTCGAGGTAATGCGATTGCCGGTCAGCGGCGATTGGTACAAGCCTTTCAGGCCCGCCTGATCCATTTGCGAAATGGACGAGCCAGCATAAACCGATACCTGGTCCGGCCGGATCCGGTCGAGCACGGATTGCCACGACATGCCCAGCGACCGGACCGCATCGGAGGCGCCGTAGACCGCCATTTGCAGGCCACGCGGATGGTGCGCCGCGTTGTAGTAGTCGGCCGGGTTAAAGCCCTCGGGCAGCGTACCCGCTGAGGAGACTTTCGCCTGATAGGTTTCGGGCAACAGCACGGCCAGGTCCCGATCGACCTGCACCTCAACCGGATCAACGCTGGCGTCGGTGACCTGCCAGCCAGCTGGCAGCGGCTTCGGTAATTGAGAGCGCTTCAGTTGAAAGCGAAGCCCTTCGGGCTGTTTGAGTGTTGCTTTGCGATGCGTGAGCACGGCATCCGGGTCGAAGTGGCTGGCTGGGTTGATGCGGCGTATGAGGGTGCCATCGAGCAGGGTCTGCCGGTCAGTTGACGTCGGATCAAGCTTCATCAGGCGGGCCAGATCCTGCCAGGTTGACGCCATTTGTTGGTCGTCCAATGCGTCATGAACCATGCGGCGGTATGCGTGATGCATTGAAACACGGCCGGCCGGGTTGATGCCTCCGAAGCCGGTGATGACGGGAAGTTTTTTCATGAAATAGCGCCTGTGGTTCGTTAACCAAAATCAATGCGCAAGACTATAGTGTCTGTCTCAGCTATCGGGTATTACAATTCAGCCTAATAATGTTCAAAATAAGCTGTAAATCCTTTTTTTGAGAACCCTGGCCAATGAAAGTTGCCTTTGTTGTGTGTGAGCAGGCCCTGATGACAGGTGTCGCGCTGCCGCTGGAGATGTTTTATGCCGCCAGTCGGCACAGAGTCCGGCACCGGCATCAGAACAATCTGACCTTACAAGTAGTCGGCGCGTCGCAAACATCGACGCTGGCCGGTGGTCTGCGCATTGTTCCGGACATCGGTTTTGAACAGGCCGATCAGGCTGACCTGGTGTTTGTACCGCCCCTGTGGGGCACGCCCTGGCCAGTGCTGCAACGCAACCAGACGCTGCAGCGCTGGCTGGCACGGCAATATCAGGGCGGGGCGAGGCTGGCGGCTACCGGCACCGGTGTGGGCCATTTAGCCGAAGCCAGCTTGCTTCGCGGTCGTGTGGCCACCACGCATTGGTATTACCTGGATCGTTTTGCCAGGCGATATCCGGACATACGCTTTGAAGGTCATCATTTCGTCACTCACGATGAGGGGATCTATTGCGCCGGATCGATCAACTCCCAGACGGACCTGGTGTTGTTCCTGATTGAACAGACCTATGGCAAGGAAGCGTTGGCGCTGGTTGAGCGCCAGTTTATGCATGAATTAAAGCGAACCTTTTCAACCCCGTATTTTGAACCGGGTGGTGCCATTCATCACGACGAGGGGGTTAGTCTGGTGCAATCCTGGGTACGTCAGCACCTGGCCGATGACATTACCGTGACGGCGCTGGCGATGTTGCTGGACCAGTCTGTGCGTAATTTCAGTCGACGTTTCTCGCTGGCGACCGGCGAAAGCCCGATGGAATATGTACAGCGGCTGCGTCTGGAACATGCGCGGGAGTTGCTGCGGGATACCAATTTGACCGTGGCGGAAGTGGCTGAAGTCAGTGGCTACCGCAACCCGGCCTATTTCGGAAAAATATTCCGGCAAAAGCTATCGCTGACACCTGGCGCCTACCGCAAGGTGGTCCGCAGCAAGGTTTTTGCAGCCGGTTAACCCGGCTGTTTAGTCTTTGCGCGGGCTTTGGCGGCCTTTTTAAGCGGACGCAACCAGGCAATAGCGTAGATGAAGGTGCTCAGCGTGGTGCCGGTCAGCATTAAACCAGCAAGCAGGCCGCGGGGCGAGAAGATCAGAACAATGCCATAAATCAGATAACCCAACAGCAGAAAACTCATCCAGCTAACTCCGCCGGCAGTAGGGCGAATTACCACCATGATAACGATCAATAAGGGCAGGCTGACAAAGAACCCGACAACCAGACAGGACGCAATCCATTGACCCACAGGCATACTGCTGTAAGCGGGCCCGTACAGAAACGCACCGGCATAAATAGCGGCCAGCATTAGCCAGTAGCTGGTGCGCAGGCGACGATTAATGTTTACGATCTGGCGTTTTTCATCCGTCATGAGCGGCTACCTTCAGTGCAAGTTGTGCCAGGCGTTTTCCCTGGTTTCTGGCCAGTTGACGAGTGTCGTCGGTTAATGGGTGGTGTGACGGCCCGGCGACGTGAGAGCTGCCGTAGGGTGTGCCACCGTGAAAACCATCGTGCAGGGTTTTTTCGGTAAAGGGCAGCCCGGTGATGATCATGCCATGGTGCAACAGGGGGATCATCATCGACAGCAAAGTCGATTCCTGGCCACCATGTGGGGTCGTTGTACTGGTAAACACACCGGCAGGTTTGCCCACCAGCTTTCCAGACACCCACAGTGAACTGCTTTGTTCAAGAAAGTACTTTAACGATGCGGCCATATTGCCGAAACGGCCAGGTGAACCGAGCGCCAGACCGTGACAACCGGCGAGATCGTCGAGTGTGCAAAACAGGGGGCCTTCATCGGGTATGTCATTACCCGGGGCTTCAGTGTCTGCACGTACGGCCGGGACCGTGCGCAGCCGGGACTGGATCCCCGCCACTTCATCAACGCCTGAAGCGATGGCCTCTGCCAGTTGTGCCAGGCTGCCATGACGGCTGTAGTACAGAATCAGCAAGTAGGGCACTTACAAAATCTCCCGAATGGCTTCGGGCGGGCGACCAATGCGAGCCCCTTTGGCGGTGACCAGTATGGGCCGTTCCAGTAGCTTGGGAAATCGGGCGATGGCTTCCAGAATCTGCTGTTCGCTGCTGCTGTTATCGAGCCCGGCTGTCTCGTAGTCGGCTTCCTTGCGACGTAGGACGTCTGCGGCAGGAATACCCAACTGATTAACCAGCGCCTGAAGTTCCCCGACTGACAAGGGTTCGCTGAGATACAGTCTGACCTCGTAGTCGACACCTTTATCATCAAGCAATGCCTTGGCTTCCCTTGATTTGGAACAACGCGGATTGTGATATAAGACGGCGGTGGTCATGGCGGATATCCTGTCAGAAAATGGGTTTTCAGTTTTGCCTGAGTCTTCCGGTACTTAAGTGAGAAGGCAAGCTGAAAAATCAGAAGGGGATTGTAATGAGTAAAGCAGCAGAGTGACACCATAAGGCACAAGGGATACCCAATGACTGAATTTGAGAAAATGCGCAGCGGCGCTGTATTTAACCCGCTGGATGCCGAATTGCGACAGCTGCGTTTCCAGGCACGGGAGCGGTGTGCCCGGTTCGGCCATGCGCCTACGCCCGGGAATTTGCGGCGACTGACCGCTCTGTTTGATCGCTGTGGTCAGCACACCTTTATCGAGCCCGGAGTGCAGGCGGACTATGGCACCCAGATTCGACTGGCCGATCGGGTTTATCTGAATTTTGGCTGTGTTCTGCTGGACAGCGCCTGGATCGAGATAGGCGAAAGCAGCCTGCTGGGCCCCGGGGTACATCTTTATACCGTGACGCATCCGCTGTCGGCGGCTCAGCGGGCACAAGGAGAGGAGTATGCTTCTCCCATCACACTTGGCCGAAATGTCTGGGTGGGAGGGCAGAGCATTATTTTACCGGGTGTGACGGTGGGGGATCATGCCGTCATCGCAGCGGGCTCAGTGGTTCGTGAATCTGTGCCAGCCCGCGTTCTGGTCGCGGGTAACCCGGCCCGATGGGTAAAGGATCTGCCGGATTGAACCCTAAAGAATGGGGTCGTACAAACGCTCAATTTCATTCTGATGCCACATGGCAGCTTCCGCCCCCCGGTCCCGGCCCTGATAGACCCCCAGGGCAATTAACTGCTGAAAAAAACCGGGGCGGGGAATGGGGTCTTTGCCATTCTGTATTACCAGGGCGGCGCGCTGGGGTCGCCCGAGCCGGGCGTCATCCTCTTGCACAGCTTCCAGTAACATTGCCAGAGCCTGAATCTGACCAGGGGGCGTCAGGCCGATGGTTTCGGCCACTGTTTTATAGGTTGCTGTCATCTGGCGCAGGCGCAGGCCTTCCAGGACATGAAGTAGAGCGTTGGTATCGGTCATCGGATGCTGATTGCCGCAGGTTTCAGGGTGTACTGACGCAACATGGCTGAAAACTCGGACAGTGCCTCAACACCGGCTGCATCGGCTTTCTCGCACCAGGCTCTGAACGCTGTCATCAATTCCTCGCGGGACCGGGTGCGCAATGACCAGATGTGGTTGAGTTCCTCTTTAAGGCGGTGCAGGGTGCGCAACTCCGGGTGTTTTTCAAAGAAGCTATTCATCCAGTCGTGACGGGCATCATCCCAGTGTTCCTGGCTTTCCGACATCCACAGTACCAGTCGGCGGTAGTGGGCTCCGGCCGATGCTTTTATGCGGCGATCGTTGCGAATGGTGCGTTTCAGAACTTGCCGTTTAAATTGAGCCATGATGTGGAAGCGGTCGTTGGCGGCGGCCAGTGCTGTATCAGCATCAATCAGTGATTTGGTGGCTATTTTATGAACCACCGGTCCCTGGCGAATGTCCCAGGCGAGGCCCAGTGTCTGCAAGGTCCGAATATAAAACCAGCCGATGTCGAATTCATACCAGCGCGATGACAACCGGGCCGAATTGGGGTAGGTGTGGTGGTTGTTATGCAACTCTTCACCGCCGATAAATGCAGCGATAGGCACCAGGTTTCGTGCGGCATCCGGGCTTTCAAAATTGCGATACCCCCAGTAGTGCGCCAGGCCATTGATGACGCCTGCCGCCCAGATAGGAATCCAGAGCATTTGTACCGCCCAGATAGTCAGGCCCAGAGGGCCAAACAAGGCAATGTTGATGGCCGCCATAGAGCCAATTCCGAGGTAGTTACCGACTGGGTGACTGTACAGATGGCGTTCTAACCAGTCGTCGGGCGTGCCATTGCCAAAGCGAGCCAGGGTTGCGGGATCGGCCGCGCTCTTGTACAGCTCCGAGCCTTCGAACAACACTTTTTTGATACCCAGTACTTGCGGGCTGTGCGGGTCCTGCTCAGTTTCACAGGTCGCGTGATGGCGGCGGTGAATGGCCGTCCATTCTTTTGTTTTGATCGAGGTGGTCAGCCATAGCCAGAACCGGAAGGCGTGTTTAACGGTCGGATGCAATTGCAACGCCCGGTGGGCTGAGTGCCGATGCAGAAAAACAGTGACCGCAATAATGGTGATGTGCGTCAGTATCAGCGTATAGACCACCGGGTGCCACCACTGCCACTGTAAAAGGCCTGTTGCCAGGGACATATCTGTTTCCTCTTTTTTGATGACATTCAGTATAAGGCGGCCGTCACTCGCCTCCAACTTAGATGACCCGGTTCTTACGGAATGATGACGTCAATGCGGCAATAAGCGACGTTTCGGGTTACTCGTGCTAGACAGGACTCAATGGGTTTATGCAATGGACATTGCGTTCGAGTTGTTCAGTACCGTGACAACACCAGTTTGTCTGTTGAGATGATACAGCGAATTTTGGCCGGTACCCGATGCGCCCCGGGCGGTAACCGTCATAGCGATCACTGTATTATGGCTGGTAGCCTCGCCACGATAGCCATGTTCAAAGGTAAAGAAGCCGAAAGCTGCCTGGTAACGCTGGAGGTGACTTTTTTACTATGCGATGCATTGATGACTGTGTCCGGTACACTGGTCACCCCCGGGTGACCCCGAATCAACGAATTCTCAAGGTTAATACTGAATGTTGAAGCAACTAGCCAAGATCCCGACGCTGTGTGTCTTCTTGCTGATCGGCCTGATGGGCACTGTCAACGTTGTTGCATCGGAATTTCTGCCCGTGGACGAGGCCTTTGAGTTAACGGTTGAGCGGAACGGTGGCCAGTTGTCATTGCACTGGGACATAGCGGATGAATATTACCTCTATCGGGATCAGCACCGGGTAAACACCCGAGATGGCGCCGAGGTAGGGGAGGGAGTGCTGTCCTTCAATGTGCTGGAAAAATATGACGAGACCTTCAAGGAAATAATGCCGGTCTATTACGGCACCATGTCGGCAGATTACCCGGTGTTGACGGATCAGGGAATCGTTGAGGTGGTTTATCAGGGCTGTGCGGATGCCGGTCTGTGTTATCCGCCCCAGACCCGGGTGTTTGATATCAACGGTAACGCCATGGCAGCACAGGTATCCGGTACGACCGCCAACTCCGCAGCCGGATCGGTACCCGGCGGCGCCTTTGATACCACCGGGCAGGTCGGGTCAGGCGTGGTCAGTCTGTCACTGGCCCTGGCACTGGTATTTGCACTGCTTGGCGGGTTGCTCCTGAATTTGATGCCCTGCGTATTCCCGGTGCTGTCGCTTAAGGCAATGCACCTGGCTCAGTGGGGGCAAGATACCGATCACTCACGCCTTCATGGCTGGATCTACACCCTGGGTGTTGTGCTCAGTTTTATGGCGGTAGCCAGTGTGCTGTTGCTGTTGCGGCATTTTGGTGCCTGGGTCGGCTGGGGCTTTCAGTTGCAATCTCCGTACTTTGTAGCCGGGCTGATTCTGCTGTTCTATGTATTGGCGCTGGCCATGGCGGGTTACGTTGAAGTCGGGCAGCGCCTGATGGGTGCCGGGCAAACGCTGACTCAAAAGCCGGGTGCATCGGGTACTTTTTTTACCGGAGTACTTGCAACGCTGGTGGCTACGCCCTGTACCGCGCCGTTTATGGGATCGGCCATTGGCTTTGCGCTGTTGCAGCCGCCAGCCGTGGGACTGCTGATTTTCGCGACCATGGGTTTTGGCATGGCGTTGCCAATACTGGCCATTACCTATCTGCCGGGTCTGGCGCGCCGACTGCCGAAACCGGGCGCCTGGATGAACGTCTTCCGTCAGTTAATGGCCTTTCCGTTGTTTGCCACGGTGCTGTGGCTGCTCTGGGTGCTGATTGAAATTCAGGGAACTACGGCGCTGTTGTCGGTGGGTGTTGGCTTGATTTTGCTGACCATGGCGATCTGGCCAGCTCTGTCGGTGTCATCTGCCAACGGCTTGGTAGCGCGTTTCGCCAAGAGCGGACTTCGGGTCGCGCTGGTAGCACTGGCCTTTGTAATGGTATTCGACCAGCGCCCCCAGGTAGACATCTGGCAGCCTTACGACGCTGCCATGCTCGACAGCTATCAAATGCTGGGTCAACCGGTGTTTCTGGATGTTACCGCCGCCTGGTGCATCACCTGTAAAGCCAATGAGCATGTGGCGTTGTCGGGCGACCGGTTCGAAACACTGGTCAAACAACAGGGCATTCAGTTGATGAGGGCCGACTGGACTAAACCCTCGCCCGAGGTCGATGCTTTGATTGCCCGCTTTGACCGCCAGGGTGTTCCTCTCTATGCTTACTTTCCCGGCGATGGTGGACCGGTGCAATTGTTGCCTCAGGTGTTAACGCCCGGGCTGATTGAGCGCACCTTTTCCGCGTCCTGATACGCCGTCGTTAACCAAGGGTGTGCCGCCCGCGTTTACCGCCTGAAGCCTTACCATAGAGGGCCAGGATAGCCGCACCCCAAAAACGACTGAATGGAGAGAGTGACCCACACCGATGTTATTGCCAGGCATTATTGATATTGAAGCTTCCGGATTCGGGCGGGGTAGTTACCCGATCGAAATAGGTGTGGCAACAGAAACCGGCGAAGCAATGTCCTGGCTGGTGCGTCCCGAGTCAGATTGGGACCACTGGAATGACAAGGCGGCTGAACTGCATGGTATTACCCGGGAGCAACTGTCCCGGGAGGGCTTGGGTGTCGACACCATTGCCGACCATCTTAACGAAATGCTGGAAGGTCAGATCCTGTATAGCGATGGCTGGGGCTTCGACTCCGGTTGGCTGGCGCTTCTGTACTATTGTGCTCGTCGTACCATGACGTTTCGACTTGAAACGCTGCCGCGCGTCCTTACTGAATACCAGTTGTCGGTATGGGATAACACCAAACAGAGAATACGGGCGGAAAACGCGCTCAGCCATCACCGGGCAGGTGAAGATGCCCGGTTGCTGCAAATGACCTTCGAAGCTACGGCGCTGATGGAATATCAGGCGCAATTAAAGCGGCCCTGATCAAACTTTTCCGGCCTCTTGAATCCGCTTGGTTTGCCCCGATTTTCTGTTACTGTCACCCGGATTTATTCTGTTATCCCACTGCGAGCGAGTCTGTAATGTCTGTTGCATGCACCATAGAAACCAAGCTGGCGGCCCTTAAGCCGAGCCATTTGGCCGTCGAAAACGAAAGCCACAAACATTCGGTACCCGAGAACAGTGAAACTCACTTTCGGGTTGAGATTGTTAGCGAGGCGTTCACGGGTATTCGCGCGGTTCAGCGACATCAGAAAATCTATCAGCTGCTTCAGGATGAGCTGGCCGGCCCGGTTCACGCCCTGGCCATCCATGCCTACACACCCGATGAATGGCAGGGGCAAGCCCCGGCCTCACCCGACTGCCGGGGTGGAAGCCGCATCGGGTGAATGATAACTCAAGTTTCCGAGTTCGCTCCTAACCAAGTGCCGGGTACCGGGTGTACCTGTCCGGGGTAGTCCGCAACATGGATGTTGCGGTCTAGGCCCCATGGATGGGTTTACGCCGACCCCGGACAGGTACACCCGGTGCCTGGCACGGACCATCGGCAACATTGCAAACCCGAACTCCGAAACTTGAGTGATGATTCAGGCGGGGCTGTTAAGCAGCAGGTACAGGTCGGTCAGAATATCCGGAATGTCATTGAACATCTGGCTGAGCAGGGCTTTGTTGCGATACAGCGGCCGATAGTCAGGTTCGTCGGTAAACAAACCCGAGGCCACTTCTATCGGCAACAACAGCATTGCCAGGTCATCTTCGCTGGCATGTGTGAAGCGGTCGGGCAGGGCAAACACCACCTCCATGAAGCCAACCGCCCAGGCCTGCATGTCTGACTCTTCCCATTCGGGGTCTGGCTCGAAACTGAGTGCGACCTGGTCGTCTGAATAGAGTTCATCTGATATTTCACGGTAGAGCGTTACACAGCTGTCTGCGTAGCGCTGAGCGTCTGCTTCCGGCAGGTCGGACAGGGGTTGCCCCAGGGTGTCTTTCAGCCAGTCATCTGTCAGGGGTTCCTGGACGATTACCAGTGCGGTCAGATAGCCATGCAGACCGTGAATGTCCAGACAGTCTTCGCCGCGTTGGTCATCTTCCAGCCAGTCGGCCAGGGCGTCGAGATCGGTCTCTGAGGTCATTGAGCAGGCTCCGCTATTTAGTGAGTGCAGAGTATAGCGGGTTAGTCACCCGGTTGAATACGCGTTCGACTTTGTTGAATAACGGTAAGTTGCTGTTCGCAAACGGGTTTCCATGTCTGGCGAGGGCCGTTACAATGGTGCGGTCGCTCCCCGTAGTTCAACTGGATAGAACGAGGCCCTCCTAAGGCTTAAATCCTGGTTCGAGTCCAGGCGGGGAGACCAGTATTTGTCGTTAGGGGCAGGCTGCTCGACTCCCATGGGTCGATGCCATCCTCAGAATAGCGTAACCTGTCTGGGCAGTGCCGGTTTTCCGGATCCGCCAGAGGCTTCAGTCAATGGAAACGAGGTAGGGTATGTCTGATACACTGGCAATCATAGGCGGGACCGGTCTGACACAGCTACCGGGGCTTACCATTTTCAACGCTCACGATGTACAGACGCCGTTTGGGTCTCCTTCTGCCCCCATACTTGAAGGCGAACTGGATGGTTATCGGGTACTGTTTCTGGCGCGTCATGGCCACCCGCATCGGGTACCGCCCCACCAGGTTAACTATCGTGCCAATTTGTGGGCCTTGCAGAACCTCTATGCCACCGATGTGATTGCTATCAATGCGGTCGGTGGCATAACGCGCAATATGACCAGCCAGGCGCTGGTGGTGCCGGTGCAGATCATTGATTATACCCACGGTCGTGATGGCACCATCTTTGAAGGCGAACTCTCCGGCGTCACCCACGTCGACTTCAGTTACCCCTACACCGAGAGCCTGCGACAGTTGCTGCTCAGCTCGGCCAAAGAAGTCTCTGAACCGGTTATTAACGGCGGAGTCTATGGCGCTACGCAAGGCCCGAGGCTGGAAACCGTTGCTGAAATTTTCCGAATGGAGCAGGACGGCTGTGATCTGGTGGGTATGACGGGTATGCCTGAAGCTGCGCTTGCCCGGGAGTTGAAGTTGCGCTATGCCAGCTTGTCGGTTGTGGTGAATCCGGCGGCGGGTAAAGGGGAGGGGGTTATTACCATCAAGGAAATCGATGAAAACCTGGCGGCGGGTATGGAGCGGGTGAAACGCATTGTGCAGACCGCTGTTAATCGGTTTTATGCCGATTGATTGTAGTCAGATCTGCCTGCTCAGTTCCGGCGCACCGAAATGAAATAATAAAAGCCAGCATTTGCTGGCTTTTATTATTTCAGGATCTGATGTGACTACGAACGTTATGGCGCTTCTGTCGGATTCGAATCGTCCAGTGTGTCGATCTCAATCGGGACGATGTATATCAGCAGGCCCAATTCCGGATTATCGATGTAGTGAAGCTCGGTGCTGCGCATGCGCCGGCGCTGCTTCATTTCGATGCTTTCAGTGGCGACGTAATACTGGTTATTGTTGGAGGTGATGATCTCGGTGTCGAAGACTTCACTGCCCAGAGCGCTGGCTTGCTGGTCCAGGCTCAGTCCCATAAACGGCGAGGTGTTGTTGTCTGCACTGGCGTCTTCGTCAATCAGCCGGAAAGGGTTGTCGGTCTGAGTGTAGCGTACCAGTTGCAGGTCGGTGGTCAGGTGCAGATAGCGCTCGACGTAGAGTTCCAGGTACCCCTGAAGTTCGTGCTGGCTGCCGTAGACTTCACCAGCGTCAATGCGTATCGGGATAACGTCGTTCCTACCCGGCACTGGCTGTACCCAGCTCTGGTGGTGTAACACCCGGTAATTCCGGCTTTCTTCCAGAGCAACTTTTTCTGCGCTGAGTGTCCACTCGGGCTCGCTCAGTGGGGTGAACGGAACGGGCAATAATTGTTCGCTCGAGCTCTCGTCGTCGGGTTCGGTGACAGACAGGGTTGGTGAGCGTCGTTCGAGGCTGGGATAGGTTGGCCAGCGCTCCGGGTTCTCCGGGCGATTGCCGGTTTGTTCGAAGATCAGTACTTCAATTTGAAACCAGCTACCCTCGTATTCTGCCATGGCAGGGAGTGACATCAGGCCTGTCAGCAGGATAATGCAGATCGTTCGAACGGTCATGAAGTGTCTCATTGAGGTTTCCTGCTGACCAGTGTGATGATTTCTTCGACCGTGTCAAACCGTGACGTCGGCGTTGGGCTGTCGGTCACGATATGCAACATGGTGCCGTTTTTCAGTTTGAACCGGTGCGGTTGAGATTGAATCAGCTGTACCAGGGTGAAAGGGTCGATACTGGTGTTTTTGCTGAACTCAATGGTGCCGCCGGACAGCCCAATATCGATGCGCTGAACTCCCAGCGGTTCCAGTTTTTGGCGCAGTTCGGTCACTTTGAACAAATGGTTCACCGGTTCTGGCAATAGCCCGAAACGGTCAATCATTTCAACCTGCAAATCGCGCAACTGATCGGCGTCTTCGCTGGAGGCAATGCGCTTATAGAGTGTTAGGCGAGTATTGATGTCGCCAATATAGTCCGCTGGGATCAGGGCGGGAATGCGCAGGTTGACTTCAACGCCGGGGTTATCCATATCTGCGGGATTAAAGGATTCCCCTTTCTGAATGGCTTTAACGGCCTTGTTCAGCATGTCCATATAGAGCGAAAAGCCGATGCCTTCAATGTGGCCGCTTTGCTCTTCACCCAGCAATTCACCGGCACCCCGTATTTCCAGGTCGTGCGTGGCCAGGGTAAACCCTGCTCCCAGGTCCTGGGCTTCGCCGATGGCTTCCAGCCGCTTCCTGGCGTCTTTGGTTAGCGTTTTCCAGGGCGGCGTCATCATATAGGCGTAGGCCTGGTGATGTGAGCGACCCACTCGGCCTCGTAACTGGTGTAACTGGGCCAGACCAAAGCGGTCGGCGCGCTCGATCAGGATGGTGTTGGCCGTGGGCACATCAATGCCCGTTTCGATGATGGTCGTGCACAGCAATACGTTGAAGCGCTTGTGGTAGAAGTCCGACATGATGCGTTCAAGCTGCCGTTCCGGCATCTGACCATGGGCAGAGACAATCCGGGCCTCGGGCACCAGTTCCCTCAGCGCCTGGGCCGTGCGCTCAATGGTGCTGACCTCATTGTAAAGGTAGTACACCTGGCCGCCGCGCAGAATCTCGCGCAGCAGGGCTTCTTTGACCTGGGCATCGTCGCGTTCGCGCACAAAGGTTTTCACCGACAGGCGCCGCGCCGGAGGGGTGGCAATAATGCTCAGATCACGCACGCCAGACATCGACATGTTCAGGGTGCGGGGAATCGGGGTTGCGGTCAGTGTGAGGATGTCGACATTGGCGCGGAGTGCTTTGATGCGCTCTTTCTGGGTGACGCCGAAACGATGCTCTTCATCAATGATGAGTAACCCCAGATCTTTGAACTTAATGTCTTTTTGCAGCAACTTGTGGGTACCAATGACAATGTCGACCTTGCCGTCGGTCAGGCCATCGATCACCGATTTGGTTTCGCCGGTGTTGCGAAAGCGACTGAGCACCTCGACCCGCACCGGCCAGTCGGCAAAGCGGTCGTTGAAATTTTCAAAATGTTGCTGGGCGAGCAGGGTAGTGGGCACCAGAATGGCGACCTGTCGACCCGCGTTGGCAGCGATAAAAGCCGCGCGCATGGCCACTTCGGTTTTGCCAAAGCCGACGTCGCCACAGACCAGCCGGTCCATTGGTTGGGGGCGACGCATGTCTTTGATGACCGCTTGAATGGCGTCGGCCTGATCATCGGTCGGCTCGAACCCGAAACCGGCGCTGAACTGGGCGTATTCGATTTCGTCGAACGGGAAGGTGTGGCCGCGGCGCGCTTCGCGCGTTGCGTACAGCGCCAATAACTCAGCCGCTGTATCGCGTATCTTTTCGGCCGCCTTGTGCTTGGTTTTACTCCAGCGATCGTGACCCAGCTTGTGCAGCGGAGCGTTGTCGATATCGGCGCCCGAGTACCGGCTGATCATATGCAGATTACTGACCGGGACGTACAGGTGGCTGCCTTCGGCATAGCTGAGCTTCAGGAACTCCTGGGCCTGGCCGTCAAGCTCAAGCGTTTCCAGGCCCTGATAGCGGCCCACCCCATGATCGAGGTGCACCACGGCGCTGCCCGGATTCAATTCGGTCAGGTTGCGAATCACCTGGTCGGACTGATCCGACTGAGCACGATCCCGGCGCCGTTTCTGAACAACATAGTCGCCAAACAGCTGGGGCTCGCTGATCAGTGTGATACCGGCATCGGCCAATACCAGACCCTGGCTCAGGGGAGCTACCGTCAGACCAATTTTCGCGTCGGACTGATCCAGAAACTGGGATACGGTGTCAGCCGGTTCAGGACGAATTCGAATGCGTTCGAGCAATTCTTTAAGCGACTCCCGACGCCCCAGGGATTCGGCGCAGAACAGAACCCGGTGGCGGGTTTCTTTTAAAAAGCATTCAAGCCGGTTCAGAGGTTCCTGTGCCCGGTGGTCTACCGGGTAATCGGCGGGCGACTCTGTTGTCAGGTTGAGATGCCCGCTTTGCTCACGAACGGGTGCGGCGCTCAGTGATAACCGCCTGAACTGGTTGAGCCGGGTAAACACCTCATCACCCGGGGTAAACAGCTCCCGGGGGGTTAGAATAGGCTGGGTGATGTCGTGTCGACGGTTCTCGTATCGGCTTTCCACTTCCTGCCAGAAGTGGTCCAGTTGCTCGACCAGCGACGTCTGGTGGGCAATTAGGGTTTGCTCGGGCAGGTAATCCCAAAAAGTATCTGTGCGCTCGTAAAACAGCGGCAGGAAGTATTCGATGCCACCGGGGGTGATCCCCACGCTGACCTCGGTATAGGTCCGGCAACGGGAAAAGTCGGCTTCGAAGCGCTCCCTAAAAGCCTGACGGAAATGGGCGATGCCCGTTTCCGTCAGGGGGACTTCGCGACCCGGTAACAGCGTAATACGCTTAATGGTGTCGCCGGAACGCTGCGTTTCAGGGTCGAAGTGCCGGATCGATTCGATTTCTTCATCGAACAGGTCGACGCGAATAGGCTGCTCGGAGCCCATTGGAAATATGTCCAGAATCGAACCCCGGACTGCAAATTCACCGTGTTGATAGACAGTGTCGGTGGCTCGGTAGCCTGCCGACTCCAGTTGTCGGCGCTGCTGGGCTATGTCGATGGTCTGACCCTGGTGCCAGTCAAAGGCAGTGCCGATGATGGCTTCTTTGGGGGCGAGCCGGTGACTGAGGTTGGCGGCACTGGCAATGCAGACCACCCGGGGGTTTTTCGCCAGGGCATTCAGTACACTGAGCCGGTCTGAAATGATGTCTTCATGCGGCGAAAAGTTATCGTAAGGCAGGGTTTCCCAGTCAGGGAAGGCCAGAATTTCCCAGGGTTCCGACCCTTTGAAGACCCTTAACTCCTGTACCAGACGGTCAACGTCTGTCGGTGTATCGGCGATCAGCAGCAGGGTGCCCTGATGCTGTTTCATGACCTGAACCAGGTACCAGCCGGTGGCGGCACCGCTGAGTTGGCCGATGTGGCGGTGATCGCCAGGCTGCTGGGGGATATTCAACGAAGGGCTGTGCATGGGCTTAGCGTTTTCAAGTCAACCGGAAACAGGGCGCGAATGCTAGCAGACTTGGCAGGCATCGCCCAGCGCTACGGCTTGCGAATCTGCCGGTTGACCGCAGTTTGGCGGGGAGGACAGCGAAAAAAGGTTTCTCATACTAAGGTAGCCATCTAAACCACTGATCTTTATACTAGCGCACGATTTTTGGGGTGGGTTTGCCGTCGTTCCGCATTATGCCTAACAGGGCATGAATCGGTCTGGATTTGGCCAGCCTGAAAGCAATGTATGATGAACGTTGTGTCCGGGTGCCGTGCGTGCCCTGGCGTGCAGCGCGAGTCATTAGACAGAGCACACTATGATAACGATCAAGAAAGGGCTCGACTTGCCCATTTCCGGCGCTCCGCGTCAGGAAATTTCGGACGGTCAGCCGGTCAGCACAGTGGCTTTGGTCGGTTACGACTACAACGGTATGAAACCGACCATGTTAGTAAAGGAAGGCGACCGGGTAAAACTGGGCCAGCCGGTCTTTACCGACAAGAAAAACGAAGGCGTTGTATACACAGCTCCCGCTTCCGGACTGGTCAAGACTATTAATCGTGGCGCTCGTCGTCTGTTTCAATCCGTGGTGATTGAATTGGATGGCGATGACCACGAACAGTTCGACGCAACACCGGCTGATCAGTTCAATACGCTGAGTACCGAGGCGTTGCGTGAAACGCTGGTGAAATCAGGTGCCTGGACGGCGTTTCGAACTCGCCCGTATTCCAAGGTTCCCGCCATTGATTCTGAACCGGCGGCCATTTTCGTGCAGGCCATGGACACTAATCCACTGGCGGCCGATCCGGCGACCATCATCGCGACTGACACAGACGCTTTCACTCAGGGTCTGACCCTGCTGACCAAGCTCACTCAGGGAAAAGTCTGGGTGTGCAAGGCACCAGGTAGTCAAATTCCAACGGCTGACGGCGTATCGGTTGAAGAGTTTGGCGGTGTTCACCCCGCTGGCAATGCCGGTACCCACATTCATTTTCTGGAACCTGTGCACGCCGGCAAGGTAGTCTGGACGATTGGCTATCAGGACGTTATCGCGCTGGCCAAGCTGATCGTTACCGGCGTGCTGCCGACCGATCGCATCGTTGCACTGGCAGGCCCTCAGGTGAAGGAACCCCGGCTGGTTCGTACTCGCGCCGGTGCGTCCCTGATCGAATTGACGCGGGATGAACTGAAGGACGGCGAGAACCGTCTGATTTCAGGTTCTGTGTTTGGCGGTCGTGGCGGGTTGGAAGAAGTGGCTTATCTGGGGCGCTACCACTCCCAGGTCAGTGTATTGGCGGAAGGCCGTGAACGCCCGATCCTGCATTACCTGCATGCCGGTAAGAACCGCCATTCGGTGCTGAATATTTACCTGTCCAAGCTGATGAAGGGTAAAACCTTCGACTTCAACACGACCACCAACGGCTCTGAACGGGCGATGGTACCGGTCGGTCAGTATGAAAAGGTAATGCCTCTGGATATTTTGCCAACTCAGCTGCTGCGTGCGCTGATTGTGGGTGATCTGGATTCGGCGGAAAAGCTGGGCGCACTGGAGCTGGATGAAGAAGACCTGGCGCTTTGTACCTATGTGTGTGCTGGCAAGTACGAATATGGCCCGATCCTGCGGGAAAATCTGACTCGCATCGAGCTGGAGGGGTAAGGCATGGGATTACGAACAACGTTAGATAACATGGCGCCGCTGTTTGAAAAAGGCGGCAAGTACGAAAAATGGTATGCGCTCTTTGAAGCGGTAGACACCATTTTCTATATGCCCAACTCCGTTACTCGCACCACGGCTCACGTGCGTGATGGTATGGACCTGAAACGCATCATGATCACGGTATGGCTTTGCACCTTTCCGGCCATGTTCTGGGGCATGTGGAACCTGGGTTTCCAGGCGAACACCGCCATTGAGGCCGGTCTGGCGATCAACGACGGCTGGCGCGAGGCGCTGATCAGTCTGTTTGCTGGGCATGATCCGTCCAGTATCTGGGATAACTTCATCTACGGGGCCGCTTACTTCCTTCCAATCTACGCGGTTACCTTCATCGTGGGTGGGTTCTGGGAAGTCATGTTCGCCATGGTACGGGGCCACGAAGTCAATGAGGGCTTCTTTGTCTCCTCGGTACTGTTTGCACTGATTTGCCCGCCTTCGTTGCCGTTATGGGCCGTGGCACTGGGTATTACCTTCGGCATCGTCGTCGGCAAGGAAATCTTTGGCGGAACCGGCAAAAACTTCCTTAACCCGGCACTGACCGGCCGTGCATTCCTGTACTTTGCCTATCCGGCAAGTATGTCCGGCGATGCCGTATGGACCGCAGTCGACGGTTTCTCCGGTGCAACAGCGCTGAGCCATGCCTTCAGCGACGGTCTGGTGGAAGGCATGCTGGGCAGCCTGACCTGGTTTGATGCCTTCCTGGGCATACAGCAGGGCTCTATCGGTGAAGTTTCTACGCTGCTTATTTTGTTGGGCGGTGCGGTACTGCTGGTAATGGGTATTGCCAGTTGGCGGATCGTGCTGGGCACCATGGTGGGTATGATCCTGCTGTCGAGTCTGTTCAACCTGATCGGTTCTGAGTCAAACCCCATGTTCGGACTGCCCTGGTACTGGCATCTGGTTATTGGTGGTTTTGCCTTTGGCATGATGTTCATGGCCACCGACCCGGTTTCAAGTTCGATGACCAATACCGGTAAAATCTGGTTCGGCATATTGATCGGCGTAATGACGGTACTTATTCGCGTCGTTAACCCGGCCTTCCCGGAAGGCATTATGCTGGCCATTCTGTTCGCCAATATTTTTGCACCGACCATCGACTATTTCGTGGTTGAGCGAAACATCAAACGGAGGCTTGCTCGTGTCCAGTAATAAAGACTCCATCACCAATGTTCTCAAGGTTGCCTTGCTGGTGTGCCTGGTGTGCGCCATTGTTGTTTCAACAGCGGCGGTTGTGTTGCGCCCGGTACAGCAGGAAAACCGTCAACTGGATTTGCGCCGCAACATTCTGGCAGCAGCTGGCTTGCTGCAGGATGGCGTATCTGTACAGGAACAGTTCGAGCAAGTTGAAACCCGACTGATCAATCTGGAAACCGGCGAGTTTTCGGATGAGTTCGATACTGAAACCTTTGAGCCACGGGATTCCATTCGTGATCCGGCACTGTCCAAATCGATCCCGGACTCTGAAGATATTGCCGGTATCGGGCGTCGTGAGCAGTACACTGAGGTATACCTGATCAATGACAGTGAAGGGCAATTGCAGACGCTGATTCTTCCTGTTCGAGGTTATGGCCTGTGGTCTACGCTCTGGGGTTTCATAGCACTGAATAGCGATCTGAACACGGTTCGCGGATTCGGCTTTTACGAGCATGCCGAAACCCCGGGGCTGGGCGGCGAAGTCGACAACCCCAACTGGAAAGAGCAGTTTGAGGGTAAAGAAGTCTATGGCGATCAGGGCAGTGTTGAGTTGGCCGTTAAGAAAGGGTCGGTCAACCGCAGCAATGAAATGGAAGCGACGCACATGGTCGACGGCCTGAGCGGCGCAACGCTGACCAGCCGCGGTGTAACGAGCCTGATTCAGTATTGGCTGGGCGAGCGTGGGTTCAAACCCTTTCTGACTAACCTTGAAGCGGGAGAAGCCTGATCATGTCTGAGACACGGAAGGTATTACTGGCACCTATTTTTGCCAACAATCCCATTGCGCTGCAAATTCTTGGAATCTGTTCCGCGCTGGCTGTGACCACCAGCTTGAATGTCACTATTGTGATGTGTATTGCACTGACGTCGGTAACCGCGTTTTCAAACCTGTTTATTTCGACGATTCGCAATCAGATTCCGAGCAGCATCCGGATCATCGTGCAGATGACTATTATTGCCTCACTGGTGATCGTGGTAGATCAGATTTTGAAGGCCTATGCGTTCGAAATGTCGAAGCAGTTGTCGGTGTTCATTGGTCTGATCATTACCAATTGCATTGTGATGGGGCGTGCTGAAGCTTTTGCTATGCAGAATCCGCCGGGAATGAGTTTCATCGACGGGATTGGCAATGGACTGGGTTACAGCGTTGTTTTGTTATTTGTCGCCGTCATTCGTGAATTCCTGGGTTCTGGCAGCTTGTTCGGCGTGGAAATTCTAACCACGGTAAACAATGGTGGCTGGTACATTCCCAACGGCTTGTTGCTGCTTCCGCCGAGTGCATTTTTCATTATTGGTGGTTTTATCTGGATCCTGCGCACTGTGTACAAGGATCAGGTTGAGGAAAGCGACTTTACCATGAAGGCACACGTTAAGAAGGAGGCCATGTAATGGAAGCATTAATCAGCCTCTTTATTCGCGCAATTTTTGTCGAAAACATGGCCCTGGCATTCTTTTTGGGCATGTGTACTTTCCTGGCCTTGTCCAAGAAAGTATCTGCGGCTATTGGTCTCGGTATTGCGGTTATTGTTGTTCAAACGATTACCGTACCGGTCAATAACCTGTTGTTTAACTTTGTGTTGCGTGAAGGTGCGCTGGCCTGGGCCGGTTTCCCGGACGCTGACCTGAGCTTTCTGGGCTATCTGAGTTACATTGGTGTGATCGCCGCCATCGTCCAGATTCTGGAAATGGTGCTCGATAAATACTTCCCGGCACTTTACAACGCCCTGGGTGTGTTTCTGCCGTTGATTACAGTGAACTGCGCCATTCTCGGTGCCTCGCTGTTTATGGTTGAGCGGGACTACACCTTCAGTGAATCGGTGGTCTACGGCATTGGTGCCGGTGTGGGTTGGGCACTTGCGATTCTGGCACTGGCCGGTATTCGGGAGAAGCTCAAGTACAGCGATGTGCCAGCGGGTTTGCGTGGCCTGGGTATTACCTTTGTCACCGTTGGTCTGATGTCCCTGGGCTTTATGTCGTTCTCAGGCGTTTCCCTGTAACCGGTAAGGAATGAACAGATGACTACAGAAATCATACTCGGTGTTGTTCTGTTCACCGTAATAGTGCTGTTGCTGGTCGGCGTAATTCTGTCGGCTCGCTCCAAGCTGGTGAGCAGTGGCGATGTAACCATCGAAATTAACGAAGATGCCGATAAGGCGATAACCGTACCGGCTGGCAGCAAGCTGCTCGGTACCCTGGCGAATGATGGCATTTTCCTGTCTTCAGCCTGCGGCGGCGGCGGTACCTGCGCACAATGCAAGTGTAAAGTTCTGGATGGCGGTGGCGCAGCACTGCCCACGGAGGAGCAGCACTTCACCAAGGGTGAATTGCGCGAAGGCTGGCGCCTGGCGTGCCAGGTAGCCGTTAAGCAGGACATGAAAATTGAAGTAGAACCCGAGTTCTTTGGTGTAAAGCGCTGGGAGTGCACGGTTGAATCCAACCCCAATGTCGCCACCTTTATTAAAGAGCTGACGTTGCGGTTGCCGGAAGGCGAGAACGTCGATTTCCGCGCGGGCGGTTACGTTCAGTTGGAGGCTCCGCCGCATGAAGTGCATTACAAAGACTTCGATATTGAAGATCGTTTCCATTCCGATTGGGATAAATTCAATGTCTGGCAGTACACCTCCAAGGTAAACGAGACCACCGTTCGAGCTTACTCAATGGCGAACTACCCGGAAGAAAAGGGCATCGTTAAGTTTAATATCCGGGTTGCGTCACCGCCGCCGGGAACGAACTACCCGCCGGGCATTATGTCTTCCTACGTGTTCAGCCTGAAACCGGGCGACAAGATCACGGTATTTGGACCTTTCGGTGAGTTTTTCGCCAAGGACACTGACGCTGAGATGGTGTTTATCGGAGGTGGTGCGGGCATGGCACCCATGCGCTCACACATTTTCGATCAGCTGAAGCGTCTGAACTCGAAGCGTAAAATCAGCTTTTGGTACGGAGCCCGTAGTTTGCGGGAGACGTTTTACTCGGAAGAGTATGACATGCTGGCTGAAGAGAATGACAATTTCGAGTGGCACCTGGCCTTGTCGGATTCGTTGCCGGAAGACAACTGGACCGGACACACCGGCTTTATACACAACGTTCTGTACGAGCAGTATCTGAAGGATCACGAAGCGCCTGAAGACGTCGAGTACTACATGTGTGGTCCTCCGATGATGAACGCAGCCTGCATCAAGATGCTCGAAGATCTGGGTGTGGAACGCGACAACATTCTGCTGGACGACTTTGGCGGGTAAGCCACTCTCTGAACTGGAGAAGGAATGTTTCTTACGATGAAAATGCCCGTGTTGTGGTTATGCCTGGCGGCATGGCTGCTCGCGGGGTGTTCTGGTTGGGGGTCCACTGAGGTTCATAAGCTCAGTGGGTACTCTATGGGAACCAGCTACACGGTCAGTCTGGTCGCCAAGGAATCTGAAGCGCGTGCGCTGGATACCGAAGTCCGTACCGCGATTGAAGAAGTAAACCTGGCCATGTCGACCTATTTACCCCGATCAGATGTTTCCCGTTTTAATGAATCACCGGTTGACGGCTGGATCGCTGTTTCACCGATGACGGCCGAAGTTGTCAGTCTGGCGCTGGAAGTTGCCGAGGCCAGTAATGGTGCGTTTGACCCTACGGTAGGCCCTCTGGTTGATCTGTGGGGCTTTGGTCCCAAAGAGACGACAGACCAGGTGCCCACCGAATCGGATATCGAAGCGGCATTGGCGATGGTTGGCTGGCAGGCAATTGAAGTTGATTCCACCGCCAATAAGTTGCGCAAGTCAGCGCCGCGCCAACTGGATTTGTCGGCAATAGCCAAAGGCTATGCTGTAGATCAGGTGGCCAGCTTGCTTGAGGTCAGGGGGTTCGAGAACTATATGGTTGAGATTGGCGGTGAGATGCGCTTTTCCGGTAGCAAGCCAGATAATATGCCCTGGCGTGTTGCCATTGAAACCCCGGACAGCGAACAACGATCCGTCTATAAGGTCCTGGAAGTGTCTGATGGGGCCATGGCAACCAGCGGTGACTATCGTAATTTTTTCGAACAGGATGGTCAGCGTTACTCCCATACCCTGGATCCGGAAACGGGCTATCCCATCCGGCACAATCTGGTATCGGCAACGGTGTTAGGTGAACGCAGTGTCCTCAGCGATGCCTACGCCACCGCGTTTATGGTGATGGGCGCTGAAGATGCGATGACGCTTGCCGGAGAGCTTGATCTAGCGGTCTATCTGATTCAGAGGGACGGGGAGGGCTACATTGAAACACTGTCTGCCCGATTCGAATCCCTA
The DNA here is from genome assembly GCF_040881935.1 of Saccharospirillum sp. Lineage (NCBI taxonomy): Bacteria > Pseudomonadati > Pseudomonadota > Gammaproteobacteria > Oceanospirillales > Saccharospirillaceae > Saccharospirillum > Saccharospirillum sp. The sequence goes on from NZ_JBBECH010000026.1 coordinate 46,163, forward strand.
TTCGGACAAAGCGACTAAACTGATCGGTGCAGCTCGGGGACCTGTTGGCCATGGGTTAATAGGTTTCGAGTTTAATGCACGTTTCACTGGAGGTGCTTATGGCGACCTTTTTTGCAGTTTTTGTTTTCATGTTATTAATCATTGCGGCGATGGCCGTTGGGGTTATTTTTGGTCGTCAGCCGATAAAAGGCTCCTGTGGCGGTATGGCTGCTGTGGGCATGGAAGCGGAATGCGACGTGTGCGGCGGTGACAAGGGCAAGTGCGACACTGAAATAAAGTCTGCGCGCAACGCAGCCCGGCAAAAGGTTTTGTCTGACCTGGGTGTTGACGCGACAAAGTAACAGTCCGTACTCGTGTAGCTCGCGGTCTGGTTGTATTTATAGGAGAGACGATGTCGGAAGCTCAGTACGATTTGGTGATCATCGGCAGTGGTCCCGCCGGTGAAAGTGCGGCCATGAATGCCGCCAAGGCAGGAAAGAAAGTCGCGGTAGTCGATCTGCGGCACCTGGTGGGAGGGAATTGCACGCATCAGGGAACCATTCCGTCCAAAGCGCTGCGTCACGCGGTCAATCAGGTCATGCAGTTTAATCGCAGCCCCATGTTCCGGCATATCTCCGAGCAAAAATGGCTATCTTACAGTCAGGTTCGGGAATCGGCACACCGGGTAATCGACAAGCAGGTGTCCATGCGGGCGCGCTTTTACAGCCGTAATGGTGTGGATCTGTATTACGGTGTCGCCAGCTTTATCGACCCGCATACGATTAAGGTAGACCGGTCAGACGATCAGGCTGACATCCTGTCGGCTCACGAGATTATAGTAGCCACGGGTTCACGGCCTTACCGTCCACCTGAAGTGGATTTCAGCCATTCCCGCCTGTTCGATAGCGACAGCATTCTTGATTCCAACGAAACCCCCCGGCATCTGGTGATATACGGGGCGGGTGTTATCGGCAGTGAATATGCTTCTATTTTTAACGGTCTTGGCTGCAAGGTAGACCTGATTAACCCGGGTGACCGTTTGCTGGCGTTCATGGACGATGAAATTTCCGATGGGCTCAGTTATCACCTGCGCGGTCATGGTGTACTGGTGCGCCACAATGAAGAATTTGTGAGTGTGGACGGCTTCGATGACCACATTGTACTGACACTGGCCTCCGGCAAGAAGATTAAAGCCGATGCCTTCATGTGGGCCAACGGCCGGTCTGGTAACACCGAAAAGCTTAATATGGACGCTGCCGGGTTAACGGCCAACGGTCGTGGTCAGTTAGAGGTGGATGAGTTTTACCGGACCTCAGTGCCCCACATTTATGCGGTTGGGGACGTGATCGGCTGGCCGAGCCTCGCCAGTGCCGCTTACGATCAGGGGCGCAGCGCTTCCGGAGTGATCGTAGACAACAATACCTACCGGCACATCAACGATGTACCGACCGGTATTTATACCATCCCGGAGATCTCGTCGGTGGGCAAAACCGAGCGCGAACTGACCCAGGCCAAGGTGCCTTATGAAGTCGGCAAGGCCTATTTCAAAGACACCGCCCGTGCGCAGATCACTGGCGAAGACGTGGGTATGCTGAAGTTACTGTTCCATCGGGATACCCTGGCGTTATTGGGCATTCACTGCTTTGGTGACCAGGCGGCTGAAATTCTGCACATTGGTCAGGCGATCATGGCGCAGAAAAACGGTGGTAATAATATTCAGTATTTCATTGAACACACTTTCAATTACCCCACTATGGCAGAGGCCTACCGGGTTGCGGCACTGAATGGTTTGAATCGTATTTTCTGACAGGATGCCAGGTGTGGTAGTAACCTGATGTCCTTTATTAACTTGTAAAAGCAGCCCTGGTGGCTGCTTTTTTTGGCGCTCATTCCTGCCTTAGGCGTATTTACGCACCGGGCGTATTCAGTAAACGCCGCGTTTGGGCTGCTGGTAGCGGTGTACGCGAATGGAGGGTAGAAAAGCGTCGTCTTCAAGCCGGTTATCGCTGCGAACCAGACGTTGCCGTTCGCCGGGCGGCGTCGCCGTGGGGATTGAGAAGTCCGGTAGTTCGTTGATGCCCTGGCTGGGAAACAGCAGGGGTAAAGATACATTCAGTGATTTTCGGCGTCCGTCAGCAAACACCAGATTGGCGCGCAGCAGCGGCGCCTGTTTCTGAACCCGGGCCAGGGGCTCGGAATCTGGCAGTGACGCCAGGCGTTCCATCTGGATACGAATGTGCGCCGATTCAGTATTAAGTTTTATCAACCGTTCCCAGGCGTCCGCTTTGGTGATCTTCTGGATGGAGCGACCGCTGGTGTACCAACTGAAGCCAACCCGGTCGGGCCGCTTCACCACTAGAGGAATGTGCCGAAATACCTGTTTTAAATGTAAGCGGGTTAGTCCCTCCCGGCCCAGTGTTTCGTTTAACCCTTTGTAGCGGCGGGCCAGTTGGCCCTGCAGTTCTCTCCAGTGAATGGAGTCGGCTGTTTTGATCGACTGAACCCGGTTCCGGAACCGGTCTTTGGCCATATTCACTTCGGCGGCAAGCGTGATTTGTTCCCGGTTCAGAGCAATGAGCCCGGGGTAGACGCGCGTTTCACGGCCGTCCTGGTCGTCCTGATACCACAGGTCTAGCAGCAGGTCTTCGAGGTCGGGCGCGCGTACGGCGCCGTTCCAGGGAGCAATCCAGTGAGCGCTGTCATATTGATGGACTGATCGTGAGAACGCCGAAATGGCGCGGCGCAAACGTTCGAACTCGTCGAAGAGTTGTTTGTCACTCATGTTTATACCGTTATCTTAAGCGTTGTTTTCAGTTTAATGGATGCTGATCCGGTTGCCAAGGTATCCAGGGGCTGGTGTTGCGGCAGAATTTGAACTTTGCTGTGATGGGGGGCGTACGCGGACTTAAGGGAGGGCTACCAATAAAGACACGTCAGTGGCGGCAGACCCTATTCAAAACAATGCGGGCCCGGAGGGGCCCGCTACCGTTTCAGGCTGAGTGTGCCTTGATAATGCCTTCCATCTTAATCTGATCTTCTATGAACTTGCGAATACCTTCCGCCAGTTTCTCAGTCGCCATAGGGTTGTTGTTCATGCCCAGACGAAAATCAGATTCGGTGATCGCTTCGGGCTTCTTGCCGGTAGCCGCCGGAGCAACCAGCGCTTGCTTCAGTTCGCCCTTGTCTTCACTCAGTTCTTCAAGCAACGCCGGGCTGATGGTCAGGCGGTCGCAACCTGCCAGGGCCTCGATTTCACCGGTATTGCGGAAACTGGCCCCCATGACAATGGTCGGGTAGCCATGCTCTTTATAGTGTTTGAAAATCTCCCGAACACTGATTACACCCGGGTCATTCTCGCCGGTGTAGGTTTGGCCGGTGTCTTTCTTATACCAGTCCATGATGCGACCTACGAACGGTGAGATTAGCGTTGCGCCCGCATCGGCGCAGGCCTGGGCCTGCTCCATGCTGAACAGCAGGGTCATGTTGCAATGTATGCCTTCTTTTTCCAGTACCCGGGCGGCCTGAATGCCCTCCCAGGTGCTGGCAATCTTGATCAGAATGCGATCACGGCTCCACCCGGCATCTTCATACAGCTCAATCAGTCGATGGGCTTTGTTCAGGGTGGCTTCGGTATCAAATGACAGACGCGCGTCCACTTCGGTGGAGACGTAGCCGGGTACTTCCTGCAAAATTTCCTGACCAATGGAGGTGATCAGGCGGTCGATACCATCGTCGAAATCACTGGCATCGGCCATACAACGTTTGATCACGCTGTCGTACAGTCCGCTTTCAACGGCTTTCAGAACCAGAGAGGGGTTGGTCGTCGCATCCTGGGGTTTGAATTTTTTGATGGACTCGAGTTCGCCGGTGTCCGCGACGATGACGGTGTATTCTTTCAACTGTTCAAGTTTGCTCATGTTGTCTCTCTTATGGCTGACCCGGGGGCCAGTGATGGTGGCTTGAATAGGTGCCTGAAACATCGACTCATAGTCCGTCAGGCAGGTACCGGTGCCTCGGCGTCAGTCAGTACAACTTCAGACAACGCCTGTTTCAACAAGTCCAGTCCGGCGTCGGGTTTATGCATCCCTTCGCTCAGAGTACGGCGAAACCGGCGTGCACCGGGCTGGCCCTGGAACAGACCCAGGGTATGTCGTACGGCATACTTCAGCGCCTTTCCTTGCTGCAGGTGTTGCTCAACCCAGTACAGGTAAGCGCTGGCCAGTTCGGATTGGGTGTGTAGCGGTGCCAACTGTCCGTAATAGGTTGGGTCCACTGACTGCAGAATCAATGGGTTTTGATAGGCCTCACGGCCAAGCATTACACCATCAATACCCGCTTCCAATAGCGCCAGACAGGCTTCATGATCTTTCAACCCACCATTGATGACGATGTTCAGGTGGGGAAAATCTGCTTTCAACTGTTTGACCCGATCATAGTCCAGCGGCGGTATTTCCCGGTTTTCTTTGGGGCTCAGGCCGCTAAGAATGGCTTTGCGAGCATGGACGATGAAGGTATCGCAACCGGATTCGGCGGTGATGCCGACGAAGTCGCGCAGAAACTCGTAGCTGTCGAAATCGTCGATGCCGATGCGGTGTTTCAGAGTGATTGGCAACGACACCGCATCGCGCATGGCTTTCAGGCCATCCCGCACCAGGGCGCCATGCGCCATCAGTATCGCACCGATCATGCCATTCTGAACCCGGTCGGAAGGGCAGCCAGCATTCAGGTTTACCTCGTCGTACCCCCATTGCTCCGCCATTTTAGCGCATTTCGCCAGGTCCTGTGCATCGGAACCACCCAGTTGCAGTGCCAGCGGGTGTTCGCACTCGGTATAGGCCAGAAACCGGTCGCGATGACCGTGAATCAGTGCGCCGGTAGTCACCATTTCGGTGTAAAGCAGTGCATGGCGAGAGAGGAGGCGATGAAACTGACGGCATTCACTGGTCGTCCAGTCCATCATCGGGGCTACGCTGAAGCGATGCGGGTAGGTCAAAGTCATCTCCGGACGGATGGACGGCACCTTGAGTACCGTCCACTAGGTTCAGGTGCGCATCATAGCCAATAAGTGACGCCAATATAACCGAAAGTCGCCATGACCATGGCATAGGGGAACGCCATCACCACCATACGACCGTACGACAGGCGCACCAGGGGCGAAATGGCCGAAGTCAGCAGAAACAGAAAGGCAGCCTGACCATTAGGGGTGGCCACCGATGGCAAATTGGTGCCGGTGTTAATGGCAACGGTCAGCAGGTTGAACTGTTCACGGCTGATGTCACCAGCCTCGAGCGCGAGCTTGACTTCATTGATATAAACCGTTGCGACGAAGACATTGTCGCTGATCGCCGACAATAGGCCGTTGGCTATGAAGAACATGCCGGGCTGAATATCCACCGGCAGGCTCAGTACCCAGGCGATGATGGGCGCAAAGAGGTGTTGGCTGTGAATGACGCCGACAATAGTGAAGAACACAACCAGCAGCGCGGTGAACGGCAGCGCCTCTTCAAACGCCTTACCGATGTTGTGTTCGTCGGTAATACCATTGAAGGCAGTCAGTAGCACGATAACACTCAGACCGATCAGGCCGACTTCAGCGAGGTGAAAAGCCAGAGCCAGTATCAACCAGATGGCGACAATACCCTGAACAATAAGCTTGGCGATGTCTTTGCGAGTACGTTTGGTCTGCTGGTGCTCTTCATAATCTTCAAGAATGCTGCGCACGACCTGAGGCAGTTTAGAGCCATAACCGAACCACTTTAGCTTTTCGAGCAGCACACAGGTGGTTAGGCCAGCGACCAATACGGGCATGGTGACCGGGGCCATCCGGATGAAGAATTCCGCAAAATCCCAGCCAGCGATACGAGCGATCAGCAGGTTCTGCGGTTCACCTACCAGGGTGCAAACGCCCCCCAGTGCGGTACCTACGGCGCCGTGCATCAGCAGTGACCGCAAGAAGCCACGAAATGACTCCAGATCTTCGCGGTGCAGGTCTTCTACACCTTCATCCATATTGTGGTCGTGGTCGTGGTGAAAGTGCTTGCCGGAGGCCACCTTGTGATACACCGAATAGAAACCGACGGCGACGCTGATCAGCACGGCAGTTACCGTCAGTGCATCCAAAAAGGCGGACAAAAAGGCCGCAGCGCCGCAGAACATCAGTGAAAGCAGGGTTTTGGAGCGAATCCCCAGTAGCAGTTTGGTGAATATGAACAGCAACAAGTCTTTCATGAAGTAGATGCCAGCGACCATAAACATCAGCAGCATGATCACCGGGAAATTGGTCACCGCTTCGTGGTAAACGACTTCCGGGCTGGTCAGGCCGATGACAACGGCTTCGATGGCCAGCAAGCCTCCGGGTTGCAGTGGGTAGCACTTCAATGCCATGGCCAGAGTGAAGATAAACTGCCCAATCAGCATCCAGCCAACGATTAACGGACCGCTGTCCCCCAAGCTGAAAAACAAAATGGGGTTAATGATCAGGAAGACGACGATGGTCTTCTTGTACCAGTTGGGGCTGTGCCCCAGAAAGTTCTTAACAAAAGACTGACTAAGCGAGGTGTTCATCAGGAGCTCTTCGGGTAATGTGAAAGCGGTATTGCCACAACCCTTATGCTGCCTGTACGGGTCGCGCAAAGCGCGCCCAAGGTACCCGTTTTCGGGAGAATTTCAAGCGAGTTGTAGGAAAACAACAATTTCGGGTCGCCTTTCGGTAACCCCGATGCCTAGTCGTTAAGAGAAAACCTAAGGAATCGGCGCTAAATATGTGCTTTTATTAACAAAATGAGTGTGGAACACTGATGCAAGGGTCCGTTGCTGGGTATACTGGCAAAGGGGAAGCCGTTTTTACCGGTTCGCTGCGCAACTGGGCTGATCATCGGTATGATGAGGGTCCCGGGCTGGCGAACAGTAAGACCCCATCGGAGTCGCCGCCACGGCAGCAGGCGGTTGTCGATCACGTCCTGTACGTGTGTCCCGCAACAAGGTTAGTGAACGATGAGTACAGCCACATCTAAGGAAGCGATCAAGACCGAGCTTGAAGCCACGCTGCAGCAAGCGCAGTCTGCGCTCGAGAGTTTTAGTTCGGACACCAGCGACCTGGTGCAGTTGCAGCAATCACAGGATTTGATTGGGCAAATGCGGGGCATCTTTCAGGTGCTGGAAGAAGAAGGTGCCATTGCTCTGTGCGATGAGTTCAACACTCTGATCAATGCCATACCCACAGGCGAGTCAGCCGACAACGACGATGTACGTATCAAACTGGATGCCATGAGTGGTGGTTTGGTTGTTCTCAGCCGCTACCTGGAATTTCTCAGTCTTGGTCAGAAGGCGATTCCCGCTGTCCTGTTGCCGACCATCAATCTGGTTCGGCGGGCGAGGGGAGTCTCTTTGCTCGGAGAAGGGCATTTTTTCCAGTTTTCGTTCAAGCCTGGCAAGCCTGCTGATAGCAAAGTCTTCGAGTTTTCGCCCCAGAAAATCCGCCAGCTTAAAAAATTCCGACACATGTACCAGGCGGGGCTGCTACACCTGTTACGCGGTGAGCGGACTGTGGGTGCTTTCAAGTACATGGGGTTGGCTCTTAACCGGATAGATCAACTGCTGGCCAACGCACCCTGTGCCCCGTTGTGGTGGGTTGCTTCGGGTGCGCTTGAGTCAATGGCCAATCGCAGTGCCCTGATGACCGGGCCGCGCAAGATGCTGTTCGCCCAACTCGACCGCCACCTCAAAGACCTGATCAGCAACGCGCCGAAATCGTTGAACAAGCAGCCGTCGCTTGCGCTGATGAAAGAATTTCTGTTTTTGCTGGCGATGAACCCGGCTGAGAGCCTGAGGGCTCGGCAGGTTGCCAAATATTACAAGTTGCCGACGCTTGGACAAAGCGATGACATGCTCGAAGAGCAGCGGCAAATATTGTTCAGCCCCGGTCGCAGCGTGCTATCGAGTGTTTCCGATGCGCTGAAAGAGGACATCTCGGTGATCAAAGACACCGTTGATCAGGCGGCCCGTGGCGATAGCGGTTTTTCGGCGCGCATTCTTCAGGAGCGCATGGCCAAGGTGGCGGACGTCTATGTAATGCTGGGTCTGCAAAGCCCAGCGAATGTGTTGAAACAGCAGGCAAAGGTTATCGCTGGCTGGGCCGACAATGCCGCGCCGTCCAATGAGCAGTTGCTGACCATTGCCGATGCCGTGCTGTACGCCGAAAGTGCGTTATCCCGTATTTTACAGGGTCAGCGACAGTTGGAGGGCAACGGTGACAGCAAGGCGGCGCTCGCCCAGTTGCACGATGCCCGGGTGGTACTGATCGATGAAGCCGAAGCCGGTCTGGCCCTGGCGAAACGGGCCATCACCGCCTATATGGATTCTCAGGGCGATCGGTTGCATTTGTCCAATGTGGTGCCGACGCTCCATAGCGTGAAAGGGGCTTTTGTGTTCCTTAATAGTAAAACCGCCGCTGACCTGATTCAGCGAGCCATCAACTACATCCGCCGGGATCTTGAAGAGTCCGGCACCATGGTTGATCCCGGGCAACTGGAATCCTTTGCTGATGCCTTGTCGAGTCTGGAGTTTTTCCTGGAAGGCTTACTCAGTGACTCGGCCAATGAAGATATTCTGAAGCTCGCCAATCACAGCCTGGCAGCGCTGTCGGTGTAATTCCCTATCATGAAGCTGATGACGCAATGGCCATTGTTTGCCTTGCTGGTTCTACCGGGCCTGGTGCTAGCCTATATCGCCTTGCGTCTGCTGTTGCGTCGTGGTTGGATTCGGGGCTTTGTGCGCGGCGCTCTGGGTGTGGTTTGCCTGGTCGGATTGCTCATCATCTCCTTGTTTATGTTTGATTTGGCCGCGTATCGGGCCTTTACCCGGGAAACCGTCGTGGCGACGGTTTCTTTTCGGCGACAAGGTGAGCAGGCCTATGAAGTCAATCTGGAGACCAATCAGGATCAGCAGCGCCGGAGTCTGGTGTTAAATGGAGATGAATGGCAGTTGGATGCCCGTATCCTTATCTGGTCTGGTCCGCTGGTTGTGCTGGGTATGGAGCCGGTGTATCGGCTGGACCGTATAACCGGACGATATCAATCATTGGAGCAGGAGCTGAATGCGCCACGCACCGTCATTGATCTGCGGGCGGGTGCACTCTGGTCGGTCAGTATGGTCAGCGATTGGTTACCCTGGATCAGCGCACGTTTCGGCAGTAGTGTGTATCTGCCAATGGTCGATAATGGCTTGTTCGAGGTAGGGTTGGGTGCACAGGGGTTGGTCGCGAGACCGGTCAATGAACCGGCTCGCGAAGCGCTGGGGCAGTGGTTTTCTGACTGAAAACCAGATGCTTTGGCTCAGTCGATTACAGTGAAAACAGATCCGACAAGCGGGTTGCCAGCATCATATCGCCTTCAGTGCGCAAGCGACCTGCCATAAATGCCTGCATGCCATTCAAATCGCCTGAAGCGATTTCTTTCAGGGTCTCTTCATTCATGATCAGGGTAACCGATGGGTCTTGATGCTCGCCGGATACCAGTTTGCACTGCTTGTTTTTAACGATCAAATGGTAGGTGTCGCTGTCGTCGATGTTGAATTGAAAGACAACATCCAGACCCGAGGCAGCGTCGGCGTTGAATTGGGATTCGATGTTGTTGAACATGTCTGCGGTCGAAGCCATGGTCTGCTCTCCGGTGTGTGGGTGAATGACATTGGGTGGATTGTAGAGAGCCGAGTGGGTAAAATCAAACGATTGTTTGAAACGTAAGTTTAACTGATGAAAAGGAGAAAATTGTGTGGGCTGAATACGGGGCATTTGTATTAAAAACCATCACCCTGGTGGCTATTCTGGTGATCGCGCTGGTTGTGGTAGCCCGGGCATCACAGGGAAGCAGTGGTGCTTCCAGAAAATCTGGCGGGCGGTTACAGATCGATAAACTGAACACTCGGCTGGAATCCAGCGCTGACCGGGTTCGCCAGGAGGTGATGTCGAAGAAAGCCTATAAAGCTCATCACAAAGCTCAAAAGGCAGAACAAAAAAAAGCGGCCGAGCAGCCGTCTTCAAACGTCTGGGTAATGCGATTTAAAGGCGATGTCCACGCCTCTCAGGTGGATGGTTTGCGCCGGGAAGTAACGGCCATTATCCAGGTGGCGAGTACCGGTGATGAGGTGGTTCTGGTCCTTGAAAGTCCGGGGGGTGCGGTGTCGGGTTATGGTCTGGCGGCTTCGCAACTGGTTCGGCTAAAAGAAGCCGGGTTGTCACTGACGGTGTGCGTCGACAAAGTGGCCGCCAGCGGGGGCTATATGATGGCTTGTATTGCCGATCGCATCATCGCAGCACCTTTTGCGGTGCTCGGGTCCATTGGAGTATTGGCCCAGGTGCCTAATATTCATAAGCTGTTGCAACGCCATCAGGTGGATGTAGAAGTGCTGACGGCGGGTAAACATAAGGCGCCCATGACCCTGATGGGTGAGAAAACCGAAGAAGGCCGGGAGAAGTTGCTGGAAGATCTCAAAGCCATTCATGAGCGGTTTAAAGAGTTGGTAGGGCGCTATCGCCCACAATTGGATCTGGCGGTCGTCACTGAAGGTGATTTCTGGCTGGCCGAAGATGCCCGTGAACTAGGATTGGTGGATCAGCTGGAGACCAGCGATGCGTATCTGTTGGCCAAAGCGAAAAGCGGCGACGTGGTCTCTGTTACCTGGGTTCCGCAGGTAGGGGTCGATCAGCGACTCAAAAAGGCATTTTCATCGTCTGTTCAGGGCGCTGTTGACGCACTGTCTCACCGCTATTTTCCTTGAGCTGAGAGGCGCTTTCTTGTTTGATCGGCCAAGCAGTGCCTTATGGCGCAGCATGGCCGATCGGCGAAGTCTATTGCAAGCGGGTTACATCTACATAAAGAGTCAGATGCTGACCTGGCTGCAAATACTCCTGACCTATGGTGTTCCAACTTTGAATGTCGGCAATTCGAACATTAAACCGGTTGGCAATCCGAGACAGGGAATCACCTGACCGGACAACATAGCCGACTTTTCGGACCACTTCACGACCGTTCCTGACTGATGAACTGGCAGAGGCAGTAGCTGACGAGGTGTCGTTGCTGACCCAGACCGCCAATGTCTGCCCGGGGCGAATGACGTCGCGGGGAGCCATGTTGTTCCAGCGGGCCAGGCTCTGCACGGTCACGCCAAACTCCCTTGAAATGTCCCAGAAGCTGTCACCCGACTGAACGATATAGTCGACCCGGTTTGTGTCGGCGCTGCCAGAGGCATTCTGACGACGCGCCAGTCGCTGATCCGCACTCATAGAGTAGGCGTTACTGTTGGCGCTGGCGGTCGGAATCATCAGGGCGTCGCCAGCGCGAATCAGACTGCTGTTGAGGTCGTTGGCGTCCTGGATAATATCGACGGTAACACCGAAATCCCGGGCGATGGTCAGTAGGGAATCCCCGGGCTCGATGGTGTATCGCTGCCAGGCCATTCGCGAGTCCAGGGGCAATTCGTCAAGGCGTGCCCGAAACTGTGTGGCTTTATCAGTGTGGACCAGCAAGCGATGCGGGCCTTCCGGATTGGTTGCCCACTGGTTAAAACCGGGGTTCAACAAATACAGATCGCTTAGATCCATATCGGCCATGGCCGCTGCCTGAGCCAGATCTATCTGACTGCCAACATCGACAATCTCAAAAAAGGGCTCGGTATCGAGCAAGGGCAATTCGATGCCATAGGTTTCCGGCGCGTGAATTAACTTGGCAAGCGCGAACATCTTGGGCACATAGGCTTCGGTTTCCCTTGGCAGGTCCAAATGCCAGAAGTCTGTCGGGTTGCCTTCGGCGCGGTTGCGTCGCATGGCTCGCATAACGGTGCCGGGACCGGAATTATAGGCCGCCAGCGCCAGTAGCCAATCGCCATCGAACATATCGTTAAGTTGGTCGAGGTATTCCATGGCCGCACGCGTCGATTCGACGACATCGCGACGTCCGTCGTACCACCAGTCCTGTTTGAGCCCAAACATGCGTCCGGTCGACGGAATGAATTGCCACATGCCGGCGGCACTGCCGTGAGAGTAGGCGAAAGGATCGAACGCACTTTCAACAATGGGCAGCAGCGCCAGATCGAGCGGCATATCACGGGCCTGCAGCTCCGCGACGATGTGAAACATGTAGCGACCAGCCCGCTCACTGACACGGTTAAAGTAACTCTGATGGCTGGCATACCAGCGCAACTGTGAGGTGATGCGCGGGTCTTCAAGCGTCAGATCGAACTGAAAGCCACGACGTAGCGTCTGGTACAGATCTTCCGGGTACTGGGCGTAGGGGTCGTATACCGCCCGGGTACGCAATGTCTCTGCGGCCAGGTCCGGGTCTGTGTCAAACAGGTATTCAGTTGCGGACAGGTCCGCGAGTAACGGGTCGAAAATCGGCTCTGGTTCGCTTTCTGGAGCTGCACCCAGTTCGCGTTCAACCAGTGCCTGTTCGCTGACGTCAGCGCCCGGTTCCGGAGTCGACTCCGCCGTTGTCTGAGAAAAAGACGAAAGTGCAGGCAAAGTACTGCATCCGCTGGTGACAAAGCCTGCGACGGCCAGCGGTATTAAAAGTCGTTTTAATGCCATGAATTTATCGGTTCTTTTTTTGATGCTGGGTTCGAGTTGAGCGATAATTCTATGTTGCTATGGGGTGCAGGGGCAAGTTAAGGCATAGTACGGAGAGATTTATTGGGCCGTTTTGTGACGTTGAGCATTTATCAGGGGATCCGAAGGCGGCGTTTGATGACATATTCTGACCTGCGCTGTTTTTAATGAGGGCATTTTGGCTAAACGGATAGGTTTTAGATTCAAACAATGGCTTCGAGCGGGGCCTCCGTCCGTTGCAGTTCAGGAATCAGCCTTGCACGACTGGTACAACACGCCCATGGGCGGCCGATTAATTGACGTTGAACGACAACTGGTTGCTCGCGCCTTATCGGGCCGTTTTGGGACTCATCTGGTGCAGTTGGACTCCGGGTTACATGAGCCCTTGTTTGAACCACGCCTCTATGGGTGTGGTTTGTTGATGACACAGCTCGACAACCGGGCACCCTGTCCGAGCGTACGAGGCGATGCAGAAGCCCTGCCGTTTGAGCCGGAGAGCCTGGATGCGTTAATTATGCATCACACGCTGGATCAGTGTGACAATCCCTATCAGGCCGTTCGTGAGGCCGCTCAAACACTGCGCCCCGGTGGCATACTGGTCATTGTCGGTTTTAACCCTTACTCCACCTGGGGGCTTAGAGCCCTGTTCAGTCGTGCGCGGTCGGGGCTCTGGCGCAGTCGATTCATCAGTAGCAGCCGGGTGTCAGACTGGATGCAACTGTTGAATTTTGAACTGGAGCGTTCTGAAAAACACGGCTTTATGTCACCTTTTTCCCGGCCAGCCTGGTTATCGCGTCTGAGATTTTTTGGCGGGCTTCAAAAAGCGGTATTGCCGGTCACCGGGTCGGTGTACTTGCTGGTCGGCTGCAAGCAAGTTCCCGGCAGAATCAATGGCCGTGCCCGTTGGCGTGCAAAACCCATTCTGGAATCCGGATTGGCCGGTCGAACCATCAGGAAACAGCATGAGTAACAGTGAACAAAGCGGTCAGTCCGTTGTGCTTTATACCGACGGTGCCTGTCGGGGCAACCCCGGTCCGGGTGGCTGGGGTGTGCTTATGCAATACGGGTCCAAGCATAAGGAACTGTATGGCGGTGAAGACCAGACCACCAACAACCGTATGGAATTGATGGCCGCTATTGCCGGACTGGAAGCCCTTAAGCGAACCTGTCAGATCGATCTCTACACCGATTCACAGTATGTCCGCAAGGGCATTACCGAGTGGATACATGGCTGGAAAAAGAATGGCTGGAAAACATCGGCCAAAAAAGACGTGAAAAACCGGGATTTATGGCAACGCCTGGACGAGAGCATAGCGCGACACAGCGTTAACTGGCATTGGGTCAAGGGCCATGCCGGACACCCCGGGAACGAGCGGGCCGATGCGCTGGCAAATATGGGTATTGATCATCGCAGCACCCGGGTTTAAACGCGTTCGGCCCTGGCGTATGCAACCTTAATCAGAACATGACTGGATGAGATCTTTAGCAAGATGAGACAAATCGTACTGGATACCGAAACCACGGGTTTAAGCCCCAACAAAGGTGATCGTATTGTGGAAGTCGGGTGCGTGGAGCTGGTGGATCGAAAGCTGACCGGTCGACATTTTCATTACTACATCAATCCTGAGCGCGATATTCCCGAAGAAGTGATAGCGGTACACGGGATTGATAACAACAAGGTAAAAGACGCGCCCAAGTTCCGGGACATTGCCCAGTCTTTCTGGGATTACGTCAGCGGTGCAGAGCTGGTAATACACAATTCCGCCTTTGATATGGGCTTCTTACAGATGGAGTTTAACCGCCTCGCCGATGAGGGCTTTACTCAGTTTGGTCAGCTTAAAGAGGTATGTGGTGTTCTTGATACGCTGAAACTGGCGCGCGAAAAACACCCAGGTGCTAAAGCTTCGCTGGATGCGCTGTGTAAGCGGTATGGCATCGATAATTCACACCGCACCTTGCACGGAGCCTTGCTCGACTCGGAAATTCTGGCTGATGTTTATTTGCTGATGACCGGTGGGCAAACCGCGCTGATACTGGATGATGAAGAAGAGAACAGTACGGAACAAGTGAGTTTTGATGCCAGCGCTGTTATTGCATCAAACCAGTCACTCAAGCGTGTGCAACCGACTGCGGAAGAGCAGGTCGCGCATCGTGAGATGTTGGCTGTTATCGAAAAAGCAGCCGGGAAATCACCCTTGTGGCTCGAACTGGCTGGTAAAAATAGCTGAGAGCCAGCCAGTTCGTTGGGTAGTGTTGTGTGTTGCAGCGCTTGTTTTAGTGCAGCGAACGCCGAATAACGCCCACATACAAGCCTTCGATGGCGAAGTCCTGTTGGGTTAAATCAACTTTGATCGGTTCAAAGTCTTCATTTTCCGGGTAAAGCGTGACAATCTGACCTTCGCGCTCGTAGCGTTTAACGGTAACATCGTCGCCCACCCTGGCTACGACGACATCGCCATTGCGCACCTGGTCGGTTTTATGGACGGCGATGAGGTCGTCTTCCAGAATGCCCATATTTTTCATGCTTAATCCCTGAACCTGCAGTAAAAAGTCGGCTTTGGGGCTGAACAGGGTAGACGGGAGACTCAGGAATTCTTCAATTTGCTCCTGAGCCAGAATGGGCTCGCCAGCTGCGACACGACCCACAACCGGAAGACCGGATTCAGGCTCTTCGGGAAGGCGAATGCCACGCGATGCGCCAGGAATGATTTCGATGGCTCCCTTTCGCGCCAGTGCCTTGAGGTGCTCTTCAGCGGCATTGGGGGAGCGGAAACCCAATTGGCTGGCAATCTCTGCCCGGGTAGGAGGGTAGCCGGTTTCCAGCATGTGGTCTTTTACGAGGTCGAGAACTTGTTGTTGACGAGCCGTCAGTTTAAACATAATGTCGCCCTGTTTTTTTATACAGTAGCTGTGATTATATACAGCCTGTAATCGCTGTAAAGGATTCTCTGGTTTGAAAAGTAGCAGTCAATACTTCCCGGTCGCGTTGTTGAGCGCGGAATACAAAGAGGGCATTTATGAAGATGTTTATTCGCTCAAGCCCAACACCAGCACCGACAATACGGTAGAGATTGCCCTGGTTCGGCTGCATTCCGAGCAAATATCGCGTGGCCATCCGGTCCTGCTGGTGCACGATGCCTTCTCTAATCACTGGCAATGGCTCGATTACGGCGTTGGCGGGGTTGCTGGCGCCCTGGTCCGGGCAGGATACGATGTCTGGCTGATGGACTGGCGCGGTCATGGCTTGTCTTCCCGCAATCAGAGGCCTGCGCTCAATACTCTGGAAGTCATGGCCGAGTATGATTTGCCACCGGCCATTCAGTTCATTGAAGAAAAAACCGCCCAGTTACCAACGCTGATCAGTCAGGGGTTTGGCTGTGAAATGGTGTTACAACATGCGGTCGTGCGCCAATACGCGGCCAATGTTGTGCTTCTGAATGCGGCACCAATCTGTCCTCGCCGGGTGTTCTGGTTGCCCGGTGTTAAAACCTGGCACCGGTTACGTCTTGGTTGGCGACGCTGGTATCGCCAGGAGGGGAGTGAAGAGCGTGAGCCCGTAACCTTGTTTCGGCATTTGTTGCGGCGTCAGGGTTGGTTCGGACGTTGGCGGGCCTACGATCAGGCATTGATAAAACCCAGGCTGAAAGCAGTAGAGGCCCGTCTCTATTGGGTGTCCTCATCACCTCAGGCGGATCCCGCACTTAAACGACTGGGGTTGGATCCTGCGAGGATCATACTCGGGGCCAGCGCCCGGGACTGGCTGACGCTGTTGCCAACCATTAGTCCCACTCGGGCAGTGATGTCACAGGAACGAACCGGGTAGCGGCTCTGTGTTTAGCCGGGTCACGGGTTTGGTGAGACCCGGATCCGGTGAACGGTCCCTCAGGCGCCGGTGCGGCCCGGCAGTACGTCTTTCAGCTTGGCATGCATGGATCTCAACAGGTTCTCGGTGGTTGCCCAACTGATGCAGGCATCGGTTACGGATACACCCGGTTTCAACTGCGACAAGTCGTCCGGAATGCTCTGGTTACCTTCCTCCAGGTTGCTTTCGATCATCAACCCGATGATGGACTGATTGCCCTCCAGAATCTGGTTGGCAACGTTGTCGGCAACCAGAGGTTGCAAGGCGTGATCTTTATTGGAATTGGCGTGCGAACAGTCCACCATGATGTTGGTGGGTACCCCGGCCTTACGCAAAGTGGCTTCGCATTGTGCGACACTGACTGAGTCGTAATTTGGTTTACCATTGCCGCCACGTAACACAACATGGCCGTAGGCATTGCCCTTGGTATGTATGATCGCTACCTGGCCTTCCTGATTGATGCCCAGGAACCGGTGTGGCGAAGAAACTGATTTCAGCGCATTGATGGCAACATCCAGGCTGCCATCGGTGCCATTTTTGAAGCCCACAGCGGAAGACAGGCCGCTGGCCATTTCGCGGTGTGTCTGGCTTTCCGTTGTGCGCGCACCGACGGCTGACCAGCTGATCAGGTCCTGAAGGTATTGCGGTGAGATCGGATCCAGTGCTTCGGTTGCCGTTGGCAGGCCCAGATGAGCAATGTCCATTAACAGTGTGCGGCCAATGTGAAGGCCATCTTCAATTTTAAAGGAATCGTTCAGGTAGGGATCGTTGATCAGGCCTTTCCAGCCAGTTGTCGTGCGGGGTTTTTCAAAATACACGCGCATGACAATCAGCATGGACTCACTGACTTCTTCGCTTAACGATTTAAGGCGTTTGGCGTAGTCAATGGCCATGGCCGGGTCGTGGATGGAGCAGGGGCCGATGACAACGATGATGCGCGGGTCTTTGCGATCGAGAATGTTGCGCACCGCATCGCGGCCTTCGTTAATGACGCGGGCGGCGTCTTCTGTTACCGGAATGTCGGCTTTCAGGGCATCCGGTGTGAGCAGAATTTCCTGGCTTTCTACGTTTAAGTTCGCTAATGCTTGCATGATAACGCTAAGGCTCTCTTTGATGGCTCATTCCAGAATAGGGGTCTTGCCAGGTCACCAGTGAGTGGAAGCTCGGTTGGGGCTGTCCTGACCATTGATGAATAATAAGTAAGTAAAGAATAAAATACAACCCGTAAAGAAAAGAATACAAATTAGTAGTGGTTCGTTTAAAAAGGAAGCAAAAACAACATCTCTGGAATGGTCTCGCGAAACTTGCCAGGGTTTGCCCATGGATGTGCTCCCGGGAGATTTAAAAATAATATGCAAAAAAAGAATAATTGATCATCTTTATATAACCTGATAAAAACTGTGCAGTGCGAGTCGGACAAATTACCGGTGGGCAGGGTGGCCACGGCACCGTTTCGCAGCACAGTTGATAACAAGAAGAGGTCCAGACGCCAGTCGGGGGCCGCTCTGAACGGATTAAAGGGGAGCACTATGAAGTTGCAGCAACTGAGATACATCTGGGAAGTAGCTCATCACGATTTAAACGTATCGGCAACAGCGCAGGTTTTGTATACCTCACAACCTGGCATCAGCAAACAAATCAGGCTCCTCGAAGATGAACTCGGTATTGAGATTTTTGCCCGTTCCGGTAAACATCTGACTCGAATTACACCGGCCGGAGAGGCGGTATTAAAAGTCGCCGGTGAGATATTGCGCAAGGTTGACTCGATCAAGCAGATCGCGCAGGAGCATAGCGATGATCGTCAGGGCAGTCTCAGCCTGGCAACGACCCATACCCAGGCGCGTTACGCCTTACCTCAGGTGATTGACGGCTTTATTCGCGACTTCCCCGATGTGTCGCTGCACATGCATCAGGGTACACCGGTGCAAATTGCAGAGATGGCAGCTGACGGTACCGTCGATCTGGCCATTGCGACCGAAGGGATGGAGCACTTTTCAGACCTGGTGATGATGCCCTGTTACCGCTGGAACCGCTCCATTGTGGTTCCCCGGGAACACCCTCTGGCAAAACGCAACCAGATTACGCTTGAGGATGTAGCCGCTTTTCCGATCGTAACCTACGTCTTTGGGTTCACCGGCCGGTCGAAACTGGATGAAGCCTTTCTGGAACGCGGCCTGACCCCCAAAGTGGTCTTTACCGCAGCCGATGCCGATGTCATCAAAACCTATGTGAGACTGGGGTTGGGGGTTGGTATTCTGGCGCATATGGCCATTGATCCGGAGCAGGACCGGGATCTGGTCAGCCTGGACGCCAGTCACCTGTTTGAAGCCAGCATTACCAAAATTGGGATACGCAAAGGGACCTTTATTCGCGGCTTTATGTACCGGTTTATTGAGCGCTTTGCCCCCCACCTGAGCAAGTCAATCGTCGATGAGGCGATGGCAACTACAAGCCGGCACGAACTGGATGAGTTGTTTCAGCACACCCAGTTGCCGACTTACTGACCCTTCAGAATAAAAACGCTTACAACAGGCGATTAAGGCAAACAGCCTGAGTCGCCTGTCGTATTGCATTAATCGTTAGCCGGTAAAGGGCAGCGAGCCTGGCTTGCCGCCAGCGTGCAAACCGCACTCTTTCTGTGTTGCCTCTTCCCACCACCAGCGGCCTTCGCGTTCATGCTGGCCTGGCAACACCGGGCGCGTGCAGGGTTCGCAGCCGATGCTGATGAATCCGCGTTCGTGCAAGGCGTTGTAGGGTATTTCCATCATTCGAATGTAGTTCCAGACCTCGGCCGAACTCCAGTTGGCCAGCGGATTGTACTTGTACAGATGCTCCCCCCGGCCAGTAAAGCGGTCGTCACGCTGAACACTGGGCACCTCAGAGCGCGTGCTCGGGCTTTGGTCTTTGCGTTGCCCTGTTATCCAGGCATCCAGATCACTGAGTGCACGTTCCAGCGGTTCGATTTTACGGATTCCGCAGCATTCCTGATGACCGTCCTGGTAAAAGCTGAACAGACCCTTTTCCCGAACGAGTTGTTGCAGGGGCTCAGCCTGCGGTGAATACAGCTCAATGGGCAAGTCGTAGTGGTTGCGAACCTGATCAATAAAGCGATAGGTCTCGGGATGCAGGCGGCCGGTATCCAGAGTGAAAACCCGGGGGGACCGGGTCAGTTTGCTCAGCATATGGACCAGAACAACGTCTTCCGCGCCGCTGAACGACAGAGCGATGTGTTCGTGATTGTCGAGCGCTCGTTTGAGAATGTCGCGGGGCGACAGCCCGGAAAGTTCCAAATTCAATTCAGTCAGATTCATGATCAGGTACGGAGGTCACGGTGGAGCGGCGACTCTACCAGCTTGCGCTGGTTTCGTTAAATAACCGCATATCATAAGGTTATGTTGCCTGGCGGATGTCGGGCGTTGGGCCAGGGTGGAAATGAGCCATTCCGTGGAACTGTTCCACGTGGAGCTATGGTTGTGGAACAAAAAATGATCAGTTGGTCTGGTGCCCGATGGACGTATTCGCTGAACCGGCAACACTGCCATCCAGTTAATGCCGTTGTCTTCTTATTGCCAGCCCAGTACCGTTAGCCTCTGTGACGTTGACTTGTATCTAACCACTAGGATGAACGAACTGTGGAACTAGCCTGCCTTGACCTGGAAGGGGTCCTTATCCCCGAAATCTGGATTGCCTTCGCGGAAAAAACCGGCATTGACGCCCTGAAAGCAACGACCCGGGACATACCGGATTACGATGTATTAATGAAGCAACGCCTGCAGATCCTGGATGACCACAATCTGGGCCTGAATGAAATTCAGGCGGTGATCGCCGAGCTTGAGCCGTTGCCTGGCGCCCGGGAATTTGTTGACTGGTTGCGGGAGCGTTTTCAGGTGGTCATCCTGTCAGACACCTTTTACGAATTTGCCGCGCCGCTGATGCGTCAGTTGGGCTATCCAACCCTGTTTTGTCATCGGCTTGAGGTTGATGGCAACGGCAAAGTGCTGGACTACGTGTTGCGACAGCCAGATCCCAAGCGCGCCTCCATCAAGGCGTTTCATGGCCTGAATTTCCGCTGCATAGCCGCCGGTGATTCCTATAACGACACAACAATGCTGAGCGAAGCCGACGCTGGCATTCTGTTTAATGCCCCGGCTAATGTGATTGCGGAATTTCCTCAATTTCCGGCTGTCACCGGTTATGACAACCTGAAAGCCACCTTCCTGCAGGCGAGTAACCGGGCTTTACCGGCCTGAGACACGCCCCAGGGCGTTCAGGATGTGCGCCACCTTAGTGGCGCTTTCATCGTATTCGTCGCTGACAGCGCTGTCGGCGACGATGCCACCGCCACCCGAGCACATCAGCTGGTTCGGGGTTTTCAACAGCGAGCGAATCAAGATGTTGCTGTCGAAGGCGCCGCTGTCGCTCAGCCAGAAAGCGGTGCCGCAGTAGGGGCCGCGGGCGCACATCTCCAACTCATCGATGATCTCCATAGCCCGTCGTTTGGGAGCCCCGGTAATGGAACCGCCGGGAAAAGCATCGCGCAGAACATCCAGTGGTGTTGCATTGGCAGCCAGTTCGGCCGTTATCGTGCTGACCAGGTGATGTACATTGCTGAACGACACTCGCTTGCACAGTTCGGGGACTTTAACACTGCCAACCCGGGCATTGCGCGACAGGTCGTTGCGCAGCAAATCGACAATCATCAGGTTCTCTGCCCGGTCTTTTTCGCTTTCTTCCAGTTCCCACCCCAATTGTTGGTCTGCTTCGGGTGTGACTCCTCTGGGGCGAGTGCCCTTGATCGGTTGTGTCGTGATGTGCCCTTTGTTGATGGTGATGAATCGCTCGGGAGACACACTCATCAGAGTGTGGTCATCAGCGCGGTGATACACGGCATAAGGGGCTTGAATCCTGTCGATAAGGTGGCTGTATAGCGACCAATCGGAGATCTCTGGGGCGATGTCAGCGTACCAGGGGCGCGTCAGGTTAGCCTGATAGATATCCCCGGCCAGTATGTATTCCTTAAGCGTTGCAAACCGCTGCCGATAGGCTTCACGGCTCATTCCTGAACGCCAGTTCAGTGGGGGAATGGCGGGTTCGGGTGGGGTGGTCGGCGGTTGCTCCCGCCATGCCCGATGCCAGGTCAGCAAGCGCTGCTCCAGTGATTCAGAGATGAATTCTGACAGGCAAAGCCAGGCTCGCTGATGCAGGTGGTCAAACACCAGGCTCCAGTCGTACCGGTCGATGCTGGCCAGGCTGGTCGGACTCGGGTGGCGGCCGGTCAGACCGTGCAATGCATACCCGGCTTCGTAATTCAGATGCCCGGCCAGACCCGACGTAAAAGGGAGGTCGGTATCAATGGACGACTCTGGTTGCTGGGTGGCCAGCCAGCCCAGAAAATCCGGGGGGTTGATCAGCTCGGTCTTGCCCTGAGACGACCGCTGAATCTGTTGGCTTGCCGACATCCGGTACCGGGTTTCCGGCCAGGCTGAACACCATTCCCAGCGGTGACCTTCACGGGCTGGATGCCCGGAATGAAACCAGATGGCCCCGGGTTCATTCGCAAGCGTTGCAAAGTAGGGTCGGGCGGTCTCTGTGTAGGGGAGTTCCAGACGTTGCAAGGGGTTCACTTCTTCATTAATGAGCCGGCGGTATTCTAGCGATATTGTGTCGAAAGTCCTGTCCAGAAGGTGGTTTAGTGAAAAATCTTCTGTAATGAATCGATTACCCGGACGAAAGGGGGCAGATTCGACACCCCCTGAACATTGAAAGTTGACCGAATTCACAAAAGGGGAGCACCATCAATGGACGATTAAGGTATTACGCTCGCAATAATAAAAATCCAAATCAGGAGTGAACCATGAACACCGTTCTCGTTATCGATGCAGCCTGTGATTTGCCGCAGGGTTTTATCGATGACCGCAACATCAAATTGTTGCCCATTGCTATTCGAGTCGATGATCAGACTCATACAGATATCAAAGACGCTCAGAAACTGACCGATTTTTACGCCAATAACTTGCTTGGCCGTAATCATGATGCCGAGTCTATTCCCTACAGCACCGAGCAAATCGAACAACTGTTTCTGGATGAGCTGGTCGCCCAGTACGACTTTGCCCTGGTGCAAACGGTCAGTCGCAAGCGCAGCCCGATATACGACAATGCGACCAAGGCGTCCCACGCCATTCTGCGCAGCTACCATGATATACGCGAGGCCGCAGGCCGAGACGGCAACTTTGGCATGAGGATCATGAACTCGGGAACCCTGTTTTGTGGGCAGGGCGTGCTTGCGGCTTTCACCAGTGACATGATTGCGCGGGGCAAGGCCAAAAACGAAATTCTCAAACTCGCTGACGCCATGCGCCAGCGCATATACGCTTACCTGGTGGCCCCGGATGTCTACTACATTCGGGAGCGGGCCCGGAAAAAGGGCGATGACAGTGTCGGAATCCTTACCGCACTAGTGGCCAAGTCGTTGGATATCGTTCCGATATTATCTGCGCGCGGTGACGACACCTTCCCGGTTGCCAAGGGTAGAGGATTTGGTACCAGCGTCGACCGGTTAATGCGTTATACCATTCGCCAGATAGAGCACGGGTTGCTGACCCCCTACGTGGTGGTTTCTATCGCGGGTGATCTGGCTGGTCTTCAAGCCCACGAGGGCTTTAAGGAACTGGAGGTGGCAGCCAGCAAGCAGGGTGTCGCGGTGCTCAGTTGCGTCATGGGATTGACCGGCGGGCTCAACGTTGGCCCGGGCAGCATTTGCGTGGCGTTTGCGGCTGAAGATCATGAGTTCGATGGATAGCCTGGGTTGCCGAATAATTCGACTACCTCCTCCGGGTTCACGTTGACGGAGTAATCGCTATTGCGATGGGTAGGCATGCTGCGCTTCCGTGTGTTTTTTTCAAGTTGATTAAAATCGGGAAGACAAGGAGGCGCGTGTCACCTATTCTGAATAGGTACCAGCTGCAGGGAGAACCTACTTAGCCAATCCCGTTCAGGGCCTCCAGCCAGGCTTATTTGGCCGCATCCTGGCCCTCCGGGAAGTCATAAGTTCAGTCAGATACCGTCTGGGCAGCCAGTTCACCAGAATGGCTGTCGCGCAGGAGCAACCCCAATCGCTCCACTGTCCCGACCAGGAGAGGTTATGCACGCATCAGCTCGCGAAGGGTCCAACCCGAAAATCTACGCTCTTGATACCAATGTCCTGATTCACGATCCCAACGCTGTTTTTAACTTTGAAGAACACCAGGTTCTGGTACCAATGGTGGTGCTGGAAGAACTCGACAAACTCAAGGTCGGCAGTACCGCACTGGCCGCCGATGCTCGCCAGTCAGTGCGCACCATCGATGGCATTCTGGGAGGGGCCACGCCGCAACAAATCATGGAAGGCGTCGGCATCGACCGACCGCACACCCAGCAAAGCATGGGCAAGCTGAGCATCATGATGCCGAAGGATCCGTCGGTGTCCATCCTTCCTGCACACAGCAACGATAACCGCATCATCAACGATCTGCTGGCCTTGCAGACCCAGCATCAGGATGCGGAGGTAGTGCTGGTCACCAAAGACATCAACATGCGCCTTAAGGCCCGGGGCAGCGGTCTGCAGGCGGAGGATTATCACAACGATCAGCTGATCTCCGATATAGACAGCCTAACCACCGGGTATCACGCCCTGGAAGGCAGTTTCTGGGAACAGGTTGAAGTCGTTGCGCCACAAAATATTCGTGGTGAGCGCTATCACGTAATTGAAAAATCGGTGCTGGAAGAAGTGCTGGGCGAACCGTTTTACGCCAATCAGTTCTTTTATGACCAGAAAGAGTTTGTTGGGCGCATTCACCGCGTCGAGGATGCTCATGTGTCCATCGAAATGCTCAATACCGGCGTATTAATGCGCCAGAAGGCCTGGGGCATGGTGCCACGCGACCTGTTTCAGGCCATGGCGATGTATCTGCTGTTTGACCCGGAGATTGATCTGGTTGCGCTCAATGGTGCTGCTGGCAGCGGCAAAACCATGTTGGCCCTGGCCTGTGCGCTGGAGCAGACCATGGAAACCAAGCAATACAAGCGAATCATCGCCACGCGCAGCACACGCGGATTGGATGAAGACATTGGGTTCCTGCCGGGAACCGAAACCGAGAAAATGCAGCCCTGGCTCGGTGCCTTTACCGACAACCTCGAGGCTCTCCACGCTGAGGATTTTGACCCGGGCAGCAGCCAGGACTTCGTGGGCGCCAAGGTTCCCATTCAGTTTAAAAGCTTGAATTTCGTGCGTGGTCGAAGCTTTCAACAGAGCTTTATGATTGTTGATGAAGCGCAGAACCTTACGCCGCACCAGATCAAGACCATCATTACCCGGGCCGGGCAGGGCACCAAGGTGGTGTGTCTGGGCAACCTGGCGCAGATCGATACGCCGTACCTCGGCCCCACCAGTTCGGGGCTGACGTATATGAGCGAGCGATTCAAGGGGTTCGAGCACGGTGGCTCGATTACGCTGGAAGGCGTAGCGCGTAGTCGACTCGCGGCTTATGCGGAATCGCATCTGTAATGGTGTTAACCGGCAAATCCGGGCGTTTGCCCGGTATGCTGACAAAAAAGTGACATTGTGCTTTTCTCTGATGGGGTTGATCCGTATTATGGGTCATGGTGGTGTATTGGTATTCCAGTGGTCCGGCCCTTACGGATCCGCCACTTAATGCCGCAGTTCCTCTGCCGTTACTGGATGTCGGGTCCAGGCCGACGGCACTCTATTCCAGGATGGACAAAACTTCAGGATGAGCCTTGCAGTTAACGATCGAGGTGGGTGCGTGATCCAGGTAATCGTGGTTGACGATCATGATCTAGTGCGGATGGGACTGGTCCGGTTGCTGGATGACGCCGATGGCATTGAAGTCATCAAAGAAGGCGCCAGCGGTGAAGATGCCATTCGTCTTGCCAAAGAGCATGAGCCCGATGTTATCATGATGGACGTACGTATGCCCGGTATTGGTGGCATAGAAGCCACTCGCAAGATCCACCGCCAGTTTCCCGATATCAAAATCATTGCCGTCACCGCCTGTGGCGATGATCCGTTCCCCGCACGTCTGTTGCAAGCCGGTGCAGCCGGCTACCTAACTAAAGGCGCATCTTCCGAAGAGATGGTGCTGGCGGTGCGTACCGTGGTTGCCGGTCAGAAGTATCTGGCGCCTAATGTGGCCCAAAAACTGGCGTTACAAAACGTTGGCGCGGGCGGGTCGCCGTTTTCGGAGCTTTCAGATCGGGAAATGCAGATCGCCACGATGATCTGTTCCTGCAAGAAAGTTCAGGCGATTTCCGACAAGCTGTGTCTGAGCCCGAAAACAGTCAATACCTACCGTTACCGGATTTTTGACAAGCTCAGCATTTCCAGTGACGTTGAGCTGACGCATTTGGCCATTCGTCATGGCATCCTGGAACCGAACGAGATGGTATAATCCTGGCTATGCCAGAGACGACGCAACCCTTCGACCATAAAGCCTACCTAAAACACCTGACGGCCCGCCCTGGCGTCTATCGTATGTACGATGCCGAGGGCCAATTGCTGTATGTGGGCAAAGCCAAGAACCTGAAGAATCGGGTATCGAGCTATTTCCGCAGCCGGGGGTTAACCAACAAGACCCTGGCGCTGGTGGCGCGTATACAGCGCATTGATACTACGGTCACTCACAGTGAAACCGAAGCGTTGCTGCTCGAACAGACCCTGATCAAGCAGCACAAACCGCCCTACAATATTCTGTTAATCGACGACAAATCCTATCCCTATATTCGGCTAACCACTGAACACGGGTCGCCCGGGCTTTATGTTCACCGCGGGGCTCGCCGGGGTAAGTCGGAGTATTTTGGACCCTTTCCCAATGCCAGTGCGGTGCGTGAATCGCTGGCGATTCTGCAAAAAGCCTTCAAAGTGCGCCAGTGCAAAGACAGCGTATTCATGAACCGCCAGCGCCCCTGTTTGCAATACCAGATCAAGCGCTGCAAGGCGCCGTGTGTGGGTTTTGTCAGTGAGCAGGAATATCAGGCAGATCTGGATAAAACCCGCGCCTTTCTGCAAGGTAAAAACCAGACGCTGATACAGACGCTGGAGCTGGAAATGGATTCCTCGGCAGCCAGTCTCGACTTTGAAACCGCCGCTGAAGTGCGAGATCAGTTGCTGGTCTTGCGCAAGGTACAGGAGCAGCAGTACGTCTCAAGCGACCGCGGTGACGTGGATGTGTTCGCACTGGAATCCACGGAACTTGGGCTCTGTGTGCATTACCTGATGATTCGTCAGGGACGTTTGCTTGGCAGTCAGAGTTACTTTCCAAAGCCGGGGATTGAAGAAGAGCCGGCGACCATCATGCTCAGCTTCCTGGGGCAGTACTATTTCGGGCGCACCCACGACGATTGTCCACAAAGCGTGGTGCTGAATGTCCCGGTAACCGACAAAGGCTGGCTCGAAGCCGCACTCAGTGAGCATTTTGGCCGAAAAATCACGCTGAGCAGTTCGGTGCGCGGGCGCAATGCGCGTTGGCTGGAGCTGGCCCAAACCAACGCCCGGGAGCAGCTGCAACAGCGCATCAGCCATCGTCAGCAAGTGGTCCAGCGCTTCGAGGCACTGCAGCAGACGCTGGAGCTGGAGGAAATGCCAGAGCGCATTGAGTGTTTTGATATTTCGCACAGCTCCGGCGAGGCAACGACGGCTTCCTGTGTGGTATTCGATCAGAACGGCCCCAACAAGAGCCTGTACCGCAAGTTCAACATCGAAGGCGTTACCGCCGGGGATGATTACGCCGCCATGTCTCAGGCAATTGAACGGCGTTACAGCCGATTGCAAAAAGAAGAGGCCAAATTACCGGATCTGCTTATCGTTGATGGTGGCAAGGGCCAGATGAAAATGGCACGTGAGGTCATGGACGAACTGGGGGTTGCCATCCCCTTGCTGGGTGTCGCCAAGGGGGAAACCCGCAAGCCGGGGTTGGAAACCTTATTTTTTGAGACTCCGGATCAGGTCATTCAGTTGCCAAACCATGCGCCGGCCTTACATTTGATTCAGCACATCAGGGATGAGGCGCACCGTTTTGCCATTACCAGTCACCGTGCCCGGCGTGGTAAGGCCAGGGTCGGCTCGCTGTTGGATGAGATTCCAAACGTTGGCCCCGGCCGCCGCAAAGCCCTGATCCGCCATTTTGGCAGCGCCCAGGGAGTAAAGGCCGCCAGTCAGGAAGAGATAGCCCGGGTAAAAGGGGTATCCCGGACGTTGGCTGAATCGATCTACGAGTTTTTGCACAGCCGCTGAACCAGGGTAGGAGCCTGTCGGACTCAGGATGAATCGGCTGCGGAAGCGGGACGACGGCCCAAATATCCGCAAATTGCGAGCACATAGGCTCACTATGCACGCGAAATTTGCGAAAATTTGGACTCGCCGTCCCACTCCCTCGCTTTGATTCCCCTGAGTCCGACAGGCTCCTGGTATGAAACAAAAGTGAAAAAAGTACCTGACAGCGTCCGGCAATGGTTTACAGTGTGGAGCAAAGCTGGAATCCTTCCGTCCGTTGGACGTTGAGCGGACACTGTTAGTCCGTACCATTGAAGGAAGGCTATGAACATACCGAATATGTTAACGCTGTTCAGGATTCTGATGATTCCTGTCGTCGTTGTTGTTTACTACATGCCGCAAAGCTGGTCGTTCCTGCTGGCCGCTATTATTTTCACCGCTGCGGCGGTGACAGACTGGGTTGATGGTTACCTGGCCCGGAAGTTGGGCCAGATGACACCTTTTGGCGCCTTCCTGGACCCGGTTGCCGACAAACTCATCGTCGCCGCAGCCTTGGTCGTGTTGGTCGAAAGCCACAGCAGTATCTGGATGACAGTACCTGCCGTTGTCATCATTGGACGTGAAATCGTTATTTCCGCACTGCGTGAATGGATGGCCGAACTGGGCAAACGCGCCAGTGTGGCGGTCAACATGTTGGGTAAAATCAAAACGACCCTGCAAATGGTCGCCATTGTGATTCTACTGACTCAGGATCCAGCCATGCGTACGGCACTCTCTGCCGAATGGCTGGCCAACCTCGGCTTGCTGGCTTTACAGGTCTCAGCCGTACTGACGCTGTGGTCAATGATTGTATACCTACGCGCGGCATGGCCCGAATTGCGACCCAAGGTATGATTGAACGGGCACTTGAGCCGATGCTATACATCACCTAAAGTCTGCTAAGTGCCTAAATTGTAAAGAAAAATAATTGACGCCCCAGAAACGAATGCTTAGAATGCGCGCTCGTTGATTGGGGTTGGGGCAGTGTTTCCAGCCTTGAATAGGCGAAAGCAAAGGCTCAGAAGTACGGCCTTTAGTGTTTGTATGATAAGAAGTGCGGGAATAGCTCAGTGGTAGAGCACAACCTTGCCAAGGTTGGGGTCGCGAGTTCGAATCTCGTTTCCCGCTCCAAGTAAAAAGCCTTTTAAAGGGCAAGCCTGTAAAGGCTGGATGGCAGAGTGGTCATGCAGCGGACTGCAACTCCGTGTACGCCGGTTCGATTCCGACTCCAGCCTCCACTTCCTCACTCAGAAGTGGTTATACAAACCCACACCAGGGTTCTGCAATATCCGCGGCCATCGTGACCGCAATGACACAGTCCTCGATTCGCCCGGATGGTGAAATTGGTAGACACAAGGGACTTAAAATCCCTCGGCCATTGCGGCCGTGCCGGTTCAATTCCGGCTCCGGGCACCACTTCAGCGATAGTACCCACTAACTAAAATCAAATATGTAGCAGATATGTAGCGCATTAAGTCGGTTTTGGTAGCTCACTTTTTTTTCAGTATTGCCACCAGCCATCAAAACCAAGCCAATGCCTTTCAGTGGTGGGGGTGCAGTTGCGGTGGTTGACCGTCCAAAGCCACCGGCTTAGCTCGATGGGTTGCTGCCATCACAAGGCGGTCATGCAATCGCAGTGCACAAGCCATTAAAATCGGAGTTACGGTCGGTCTGGTGGAATCAGCCAGAAACATCACGCTGGCAGTGCTTGCACACCTTAGCCTCTTTCTTAATCAGCTCAGCACAGCTCGGGCATTTTTTCATTTTGCTGCTAATTACCGCGCTATCCCAAACACCGCCAAGTAGTCCACCTGTCTTTGCTTTACCATCCGCTCTTTTTCCTGGTGGTGCGCTAACAATAGCAATTAAGGCTGTGATCAGTGCTGCTCCCCACAATAACGGGATGACAAACCCCGCTATGGCTAATAATAGTGTCAATACCCAGAATGTGGTTTTCACGTTGCATCCTCATTATTTTTTACAGTGAACAGCTATTGTTTAGATCGACAGTTCAAAAAGCATCCGAACAATATAGCGCCTTGCTGAAGGGTACCTTTTTTGTAGGTATAAAAAACCCCAGCGAGTCGCCCCGCCAGGGTTAGTACAGCGATTCAGCCCAACGACGCTGCGGCGTTGCGAGTGATTCAAGGAGTTAATGTCACAAAACGCCCCGAACCCGGCCTTTCTTTACGCTGGTGCCAATACCAGCTTTGAGGTGGCGGGCTGCTCAACCGGCAGAATCGCGCCATTACCCTGAAGGGCAATCACACCATCCACAACCGCGTCGGCACCGTCGCGCTCGATCACCGCACGCAAATAACGCTTGATCGGCTGCGAGACCTCCACCATCAGGACACCATCGCTGTCGGTGTCTGCGTATGTCACGCTCGCTCCAGACAGGTCAGTAAACCCGCTGGCGGATTCGTCGGAGCCCTGAACCTTCAGGGTGCCGCTGCCACCAGCCGTGATTGCCCCCAGCAGGGCCACGAACTCAACGGTTTCAAAATCGCGGCTATCCACGGCATCGGACGTTACATCCGTTTGGCCAGCGGCCACAGCATCAGAGACTCGGGCGGTTTTAACATCTTGAGATAAAAGCATTGTTCATCCTCCAGGATTAAGCGGTAACGCCGCGCAACACGGTCAGCCAGTCGGGGCGCATCATGACCGCATCAAAGCGGACACGGGCACGCAGGAACCGGACGAATTGGCTTGCAGCGTTGATGGTATTTTCGCCATCGCTGATACTGCCGGAATCGACCACATCGAATACCACGCCGCCTGTACGCATGCCCACCAGCACTTGGCTGAAGTCGCCGATTATCATGTTCGTCTCGCCGCCAACCGGTTCGAGGCTGGTAGTCGGCAGCCGATTCAGCGCACCAGCCCAAGGAGACGGGCGCAACGGTTGATTATCGCCAGCCACAAGCCGGTCATAGGTTCCGCCATCACGCGGGTTCATGATCCAGGAAAGGCCTTCAGGGTCGTTAGTATAGTTCGCACCCATGATGGAGCCCACGGCTTGCGATACGTCGCCCCAGCCGATCGGAGTACCCACGCCAGTCTGCTCGTTGGTGCCTTCGGCGTTGGTGATGCCCAAGACCTCAGCACCGCCAGCACCAGCCAGAATTGCCTGGTCAAGTGCCAGCCCCAGCGCGGAGCGCATAACCGATTCAATGATGCTTGGCGCGTTGGCTGCGTCCTCCAGTTGCTCGATGGTTATAGGCACGATGGCGCTGTACATCTTTGATTGCAGAGTGAACTGGCCGAAAGTCGGCTTCGAGGCATTCACGGCTTGAAGCTCACGCCGGGCGGTTACGGTCGGATCGCTCAGGACACGGAGCAAGGTCATCTCGCTGGTGTTCATCGGCACCGTCTGCGCTCCGGCTCGCATTGCCACTGACGCAGAGCGGGCCAGGTCAATTACGCGACCAGACTGCTCGGGGGCCAGCATGTAGGCACCACCACCATCGCCGCTACCACTGACAGCAGCCCGAAGGCTCGGGGACATTCCGTTGAAATCGCCACGAGCGATAGCGCAACCAATCTGGCCAATCGTGAATTCACCACCATCATCGGCGGCCATTGGCTCACCATGCCCATAGACTGGGAGTGCTTTGCCGGACTCGGGGCTGATCAGTTGCATGTTGGACTTGCGGCTGGGTTGGCTTGCGAAGTCCCGGACGCCAGCGGCGCTGTTCGTGTATTCGCGGCCGTGGAGGGCCGGATTACGGGGACCTTTGTCGCCTGCCTCCACCCGCTTGTCCATTTCGCGGTTCAGGTTATGGGCCAGTCCGCTGAAATACTCGAAAGCCGTAGCTTCGTTTTCATTCAAGTCGCGGCTTTCAGCGTCAGCGGCATCTAGAATGGCCGTTGCATTGTGATGACAGGTCTTCTTTTGGGCGTGCAGTTCGCTCCACTCTTCGCGGGTGGGTACGCCTTGCGCTGACACAAATTCCAGGCTATTAGCCTCGCAATACCGACGCGCGGCAATGCTTTGCTCTGGGGTAAGTTCTTTCATTTTGCTCATGTTTCGATCCTCTGGAGCGGCCCCTGGACACAAAAAAAGCGCGTCCGTACGGGTCACCGCTCCCTAAATTAATGGGTTCGGTTCATTCGTACGATTCGCGCTTTGCCCTCGGCTTGCCGGATCGCTCGACAGCTTCCCCTCGGGTTGCTGCCTGATATAACCCAATGATATATAAAGCATCATGTCTATGTCAATCACCTCAGTGTCGCCGCTTGGCTGGTGTAGCTATCAGGTCGTCATCCTTCATGGATTCGGCGGTGTCGCTGGTCTGGCGTTGCGCCTGGTTGCGTCCAGCCTGGTCTGCGCTGCGGCCCTGGGTGGCAAGTGGATGGATTTGCAACAAACGGGTGAGCGTGATTGATCGCTTTACAGCCGCGTCTAAAATCTTGTGCCGAGGGTTCACCACGGTATTACCCGTGCCGGGCTGGACGATGGTGTCACCCTCTATGTCAATCTCTGATCGCAAGCGAGGAATGTCAGCCATGGTGCGGGCCAACTGGGCTGCAATCTCGAGGTCGGCGGTAGTCCAGGCGTCCCGCGCCTTGGCGGTTGTGACAGATTCCCAATGCGGCCAATCTTGCGAGCGTAGATTGACGTGCGGGGGTGGCTGAATCAGCCCCTCTGCCGTATCCTGAAACGCCTTGGCGGTTTCTGTGGTGCTGTTATGTGGGTTTTTCCGTTTCATGTTGCTGTCTCTTTTCAATGAATTTTTGCGAATGGCGATGAAGGGTGACTTCCGCAACGGCCCTAGGGATTTAGGCCGTGTACTTTTTGGCGTCCTCAACGTATCTGACAGCTCGATAGCCTGCCGTATCAGTCAGCCAGGTAGACCACCAGCGGGTTGCCGTATCCAGCCCGAGAGCATCCACCAGCAGGGCGTCTGCCTCGTCCGCTAACATTCGAACCAAGTCATCAACGGTCATGCTTTTGGCTGCCTTGCTTATCTCTCGCTGCAAACCAGCAGCGACTGGGGTAGGAGTGGTCAATGGCATTGCTTGTCCTCCTTTGCCGCCTGTTCCAGGTTGTTGGCAACGGCTCTCAGGTAGTCCGCCACCTCGGGTGCTGTCATATAGCAGCGGGCTAAGGCCAGGGTGCCCATTAACAGTGCCTCGACTGTCTGCGCTACATCACGCTGTTCCGCTATCTGGGCCAATCCGGTGTCTCTGATTCTTGCTGCCAAGTGTGTGTTCAGTGCCATGTTCAGTTCTCCAGTGTGTGATTTCTTCATATCGTTAACCTTGTCTGCCTGTGATCCTGTTATGGGGTTTTTGGGGTTGGATTCCGTATGTATAAATTTATAAAAAAAGACTTAAAGAGAGAGAGTTAATAAAAAAATGCCTTTAAGGTTTTCTACCCCAAAACCCCCAAAACCTTACCCAAGCGCCTTCGGATTAACGGCAAAGCGGCGGCTCGGTCTGCCTGGCTGGTTCTCGGGTTGCGCCATCAGCCGGATATATCCACGCTCTGCCAATACCTCCAGTGGCCGCTCAATGTCCTGAGCGTGAACAAATCGGCTTTTGTGGTTTTTGTGTGCATCCCGTGCTGTGAACTCGGTCAGGCTGTGGCGCTTGAACCAGCGGGCTATTACCTTCGCGCTTTCAATGTCGGGATCTGCTCCCATCAATCCGAATACAGCCAGGGCATGACTGGCTAAAGCGTTCCCGGTATTTACAGCGGCCTGCATATCCTTTGCTGATACCTGTCGCTTGATTCCTGCGGCCCCATAGCTGGCAAAGTGAAACAGGGCGGCAATCCGTGCCACGGCTCCCGGCAAC
This sequence comes from Saccharospirillum sp., assembly GCF_040881935.1. Lineage (NCBI taxonomy): Bacteria > Pseudomonadati > Pseudomonadota > Gammaproteobacteria > Oceanospirillales > Saccharospirillaceae > Saccharospirillum > Saccharospirillum sp. The sequence continues at coordinate 79,715 of NZ_JBBECH010000026.1, forward strand.
TTTCCGGCCCAGTCGGTGCAGTGTTCAAAGAGTCCATAGGCTCCCAATTCGTGCTCTACTGAATGCCAGAAGCTTTGCCAGATTCCGCGGGCTTCGTCAGATAGGTACAGGGTTTCGGGTTGCTCTGTTTGTTGGGCGGCGTCTATTAGCTCTAAAATTCGATCCTGATATGCTTGCTCTATCAAAGGATCGGCGGGCTTTCCGTTGCCGGTTCTACTGCCCAGATTGGAAGGTGGCAGGGCGTACAGGAAACGGCCCAGCAGGCCACGGCCTTTAAAGCCGGGCTTTGTGCTCATGGCGTCCAATACGTCAGGCTGAACAGCCAGGGCCATGCTTAGGCGGGGGTTATCCAATATCACGGCGGCCTTGCTGCCACGGTCTACCCGTACAGCGTCCCCGGCGTGCGCCATCAGGTACAAGTCTATATTCGGGGTGCCTTGGTTGTAGCGGCCTGCCATCGTCTCGAAAATACCGCCCTCTGGACTCATGCCAGCCATTACCCCGCCGTGATCGTTCATCATGGTGGCAAGGTGCTCTGTCGTTACGTCAGACGTAAATAGGCGCGGGTGTCGCGGTATCTGGGGTTCATTGGCTTCAAGCTCTGCCACCTGATCGGCCAGAGCGTCCGCTTCGGTGTCGCCCTTAGCTTTTGCGGCCTGTTTGCGTAGGTTGCTTACCCTCTCTTTGTGGGTCTTTAGGCGACTCTCGGCGGCCTTTCTTTCTGCCTCTACCTTTTCACGCTGATCGGCTTCCCATTTAATCAGCGGCTTTGTGGCTCGTTTGAATACACCAGATTTACGGGTAGCAGGCGGCAAGGCTACGGCTGTATAGACGTTGATCGGTTCCCGATAGCCGGGTTTTACTTGAACGTCAGCCAGTCTTTGGGCGGCGGCGGAAAGGGTGCCAAGTAACAGCAGGGCGGGAAGCTCTGCCGGTGTCTCTGTCTCAGTAGACAGGGCTAAAGCGTAGTCGCCAATAACATGCGGCCATTCATCCACGGGGACAGTGCGCGGCGGCTCAACGTCCAGAGCGACTACTTCCGGCCATTCTGCCCCATTTTCCACGGGGTCAAACGCTTGCTGGGTGTTGCCACTGCCCGCCGTCCGTTGCTCTGGGCTTCGCGGCATCGCTGCTTGCCATGCGCTGTTGAGCGTTGCGCTGATCTCGCCAGCCGATAAACCGGCACCAGTGGCGGCGCGTTCGAGTTGATCCCGTGCCGTATGCTCTGGAAGGTGTCCAGCCTTCACCAGTCCAAACAAGCCTACGGCCTCCCGGTTCAGGGTATCGTTTCGGGTGCCTTCGGGCGCTCCGATTATGTCACTCGTTGCGCTTTCCAGTGCTCGCTGGGCGTAGGCATCCAGTTGGCCGGGTATCGGCAAAGGTACGCCGGGTGCCTTGCCTTGTTTAGCCTGGGGCGGGAACTCGCCCAGTATTTCGTCGGCACCATACCCAAACGGATTACGGGCCTCGAATGTAACCAAGTACGGGTCGGCCTTGCGGTGATAAAAACCAGGCAGGCGCATGACGCGGGGCAGGTCGCAGACGGTGGGGTCAGTGCCAAAGCGGGCGGCAATGGCTTGCTGTACTGGTTTGAATTGATCCGGCGGGAACTCTCCCTCTACCAGCCAGTAGGCGTGCCACTTGCCCGGTGAAGTCGTAACCAGTCCAGACGGTGCCAGGGTGCATGCCTCTATGGGTTCCAGTGGTGCGCCATCGGTGTCGGCAAAGACTGCCCGTACCTTATTGATGTTTGCCGCCTTGCGGCCTTGCAGGTCGGTTTCGTTAGCGGTGACGAATACGCCAGCGCCTTGCAGGTTCAGCTTGGCCAGTGTGTCGGAGTGCTGTTCAAGGGTGCCGTGCAGTGTTCGGGCAAGGCTTTGGCGTTTGGCCTGGCTATCGTCGAACGTCTGGAAGGTAATCCGTTGCTCGGTTGGGTCGAGAAACGCCAGAAACGCCTGGGCGGCTTCCAGGTTCGGTTTTAGGCTCGCCGGTTGCGCTGTGCCGGTATCGTCAACGGTGTGGGTCTGGTGGAGTGCAGTAGTCATACGTCACCCCCTAAAATATAGGTACGGGCCTGGTCGCAAACGGCCTGGCGCAAGCGCAGCGGGTCGGCGTCACTGGGTGCGGTGTGAATGTGCAATCGGCCGCAATAAGGACAGCGGACAAGCACAGCATGACCGTCACGGGTACGCTCGATTATTTCGGCGCGGCGGCAGGAGGTGCTATAATTGCCGCATGATTTCTGCTCTGGGCTGGCCTGTTGGTCGGCTCTTTTTTTGTCCATGATTCAGCCCTCCGAACCTGAACGGCTCTGGCTGCTTTCATCTATCCAGGCCAGTACATCGTCGGCTTTATACCGAACATGGCGGCCTAGTTTGATGAACTTAGGGCCTTCACCACACCAGCGGGCGCGCTCGCACCAGGCAGTAGACTTGCCCAGATAGGCGGCTAAGGTTTTCTGATCCCACAAGGCGGGCATGGAGACGTTATAATGGTCGGGCTGGGTGGGCGCTGCCTTTGGTGTAGCTTCTAAATGGGTGGTTGTTTGCATGATCTGGCCTCATTCGTCTTTGAACGAGGCCATATAAGCAATGTGGGTTCATTGACTTACCGAAATGCTAGAGCAAACCGTGAACGAAATTTCTAACTTATTCCCTTCGCCATTGAAAGTTTATTCGGTAGGGAGCGAACAGCTAGTTTTTTACCCTGCTTGCCGTTTAGTTCATCGTAAAATATGTGTTCCGAAGTCACTGAAACAAACTTAACAGTCACCTGGCCTGTCTCTCTCAGATTATAAAGCAAGCATTCCTGCCCCCTTGCGTCGGCTTCCATTTCTACTAACAGACTTGTATAGCTGCATTCTGGTATGCTCTGACACATAGCTATAATTGCTTGGGTAAGTGGTGCTTTATAGCCAGTTCGACTTTGACCGCCGTTTTTACTGCCCGTTTTGCGCCGGGATTCATCCTTATCCCAAAGATCAATACCTGCAAAACCCATTGCCTCGGTCAGATCCCGCCAATGAGACTCCAGGGCATCCAGCATTTCAGGCACAACGGCTGCCCCAGCGAACCAATGTTCGGCTAAATCCTCTCCACGGCCTGCTAGCTCAATAGCTGCATCTACCCCGGTATGGCGTCCCCATTTTTGATATTCGGATTCGGCCCAAAGCTCCAGCGGTTCCACTAGGTCGCGTCTGATCGTTTCTGCGACCTCTGGGGAGCCATTAAACTCACGAAAAACAGTCATTGCTGCTTGACGTTCGGTAGGGTCTAGTAAGGGCACAATTTCCACTGGTACAACAAGGTTTTTGCGGGGTTTCACGCGCTGGCCTCCCTGTTAAATGGGATAACCTGGGCGCTCGGCTCTGGCTTGCCCTCAACCATGCGCTGCAGCATTTCCAGGGCCTCTTGCTGTTCATCGTGCATTGAATCATGGGCGTAGTGTTTGGCCTGGATGCCTCCCAGTCCGTGACTGAGTAGGCGTGCCAGTACATCGCTTGAGACACGATAGGGCTTTTTCATCAAACGGGTTTCAATGGTGGCGCGTATGGTGCCAGCGGTGAACCTCTCGCCCTCAAGCTCGCCAGCCTCGGCCATTTCAGCGCATACCCGCCGGGTGATTCGGTTGAGGTAGTCAATGTCGATTGGTGTGCTTCCCCCATTGCTTGAGAACACATAAGCGCCGCCGCCGGTTATGCCATCGATCAATTCCAGGGCTTGAGGCAAGAGCGGCACTGTATGCCGCCTGGGCAGCGCTCTGCGGCCTTTGCTGTCCATTATGGTCATGGTCATGGCGTCCCGGTCGATGTCTGCCAGGGTAACGCGGGCCAGTTGTTGCTGGCGTTGGCCGCCTGTAATGACGTGCAGCATGGCCAGTGACCGGCGGGGTTCATCTAATAGCTGGATGCGCCGCCAGTATGCCCGGAACTCTGCCAATGACAGTGCGCGGTCTCTGGCCTGGCTGGAGCCTTTCACTTTGCGCATATCACGGGCCGGGTTAGTTGCCACCTTCATGGCTCGCATTGAGGCGGGCGCGTTCACATCGCCTCGAGCATTGATGGCCTCGCTGAATGCTGTGCGGATATAAGAGCGCAGTTTGTCAGCCTGTCTCGGCTTGCCTGCCTCCTTGATGGCTCCGATTATCTGGACGCAATCATCCAGGTTGATCTGGTTGGCTTGTTTGTTCCATAGCTTTGGGAAGGGGGTTTGAACGTCTTTGGCAAAGGCATTGGCCACGGCTCTGGCAGAATACTTGCCCTGTGATTCTAAAAGCTGGACGTATGCCATCAGCAGTGCGCCAAAGGTAGCGCCGGTCGTGTCCTCTTTGGCCGGGCTGGGGTCTTTGCCCAGTTCCAGCATCGACTGTATGCGCTTTGCCTCTTTTCGGGCCGCCTCGGGTGTGATCGGGCCATTCCTGCCAATGGTTATTTTCTTGACCTTGCCACCCAATCGCCCCTGGTAGAAAAAGGTTTGAGTGCCGCCGGGGCTTACCCGAACACCGAAGCCAGTCAGCGAATCATCCCAGTAGATCACCTGGGTGCCTGGGGTTGGTTCCAGCTTGGCTAGGCCTGTTTTGTTTAACCGGATTTTAGCGCTCATTAGATAGTCCCTCGGTGATACATATCTGAAATATGTAGCAGATATGTAGCAGATGGATTCAAAGTTAATCCAAACACAAGGGACTAGTTTAGCTTGAAAGCGCCTATTTGCAAGGGTTGTTAGTGCTACATAAAAGTAGTTAAAAGCGGCGTTGATGGACTTAAAATCCCTCGGCCATTGCGGCCGTGCCGGTTCGATTCCGGCTCCGGGCACCAGTTTCAGCCATAGCACTTACTAACCCAAGCAGCCTATAGCCCTTCAATGAACAGCCTGTTTTATCCAGCATCTTCATAAGCCAGATTAAGATCTCCAGCGTTCTCAGAATGCCAGTGCCAGTTGACGTTCATCTTTGGGTGCCTCTGCCTTATCCGTGTCGTTAACCGCCTCGGAGCGAGTTTTGCCAAAGGGTCTGAATATAAACACCACGGTATTGCTATCATCACCCGCCTGTTTCATTTGCGCCCGCTTGGTGTCGTCGTACTCGCCCTGGGGTGGCCAGCACAGTACGGCGCTGCTCTGGCCGTTGTGCAGCACGTCGTCCAGCGTTTTCCAGTAATCTCTGATGGTGCGTGTATGGATTATCTGAATCTTGCGGGTATCGACACCAGCGCGCGTCAGCGCCCGTTCATTGGGCAGGCAGGGTGGGGCGATGAATGTAATCCACTTCTTCTGTTGGCTTAGCTGTGCCAGTACCGGTACCAGCAGCTGCAGTTGCTTTAACCCCTCGGCCTGACAAAACACTTCGGTCAGGGTGCCCATTGCCAGGGTTTCCGCCGCCGCTCGGCCGTGCTGTGGTTGAGGCCGTGTCGACAGACTGCGCCAGGCAGGAACATGTAAGTTGGTTTCGGTCTGAATGATCTGTGCGGTTGCTGACATGACGGTTTCTCCGTTACTGTTCATTTATACAGTAGCTGTAGTTATATACAGTGAATTGGAGGTCGTCAACTTTTTTTGTGATGGAGTTGGGTTCTTAGCTTAAATATGGGAATCCGCGGTGACTGGCACGGACTCTTGGCATCAAGGCGATGCAAGCTCCGAAACTCGAGTCGTAGGTCCTGTTTGGTTGCAAGGTGGCAGGCAAAAAAAAGCCCTCCAAAAGAGGGCCAATTTGGGGATGGAGTATTGCCTTAGCGGCGCTCGAACAGCGGTGTGCTGTCGGTACCACTTTGATAACGCACGCTGAAGGGAGCCTGCAGCGCCAGGGCGGTCGCAGCCTCTTCTTCGGTTCGGCATGCAAAAGTATCGATACCACAGCGACCCATATAGAACATCTGGTCGGGCAGGAAATCGCCAATGGCGCGAATCTCGCCCTGGTAGCGGTAACGCTCACGTAAGAGACGGGCCTTGGAGAAACCCCGGCCATCGGCAAACTTGGGGAAGCGCAGCGCGATCAGGGCCAGGTCATCAAGGCTGTCGGTGACATCTTCGGCCATTTGTTCATCGTTCAGCCAGACACCAATATCGCGGTCTGCGGCATCCCATTCGGATTTCTGCGCCCGGTAAAGCGCCAGTGGCAGAATGATCGGGCCTGTGACCGGAATGGGGGCGTCTTCTTCAACCAGCGTCCAAAGGTCGTCCTGGCGTTGGCCGCCTTTAATGAGATTTTGCATAAACACGCTCCTTGAAAGGCTCGATACCGACTCGGTCAACCGTATCGATGAACGCTTCGTCCGGGCGACGATGGTCAACATATACCTGGATCACCTTATCGACCACGGCTGGTACTTCATCGGCTTTAAAGGAAGGGCCGAGGATTTTGCCAACCCGGGCGTTTAGACCCGAATCGCCGCCAAGCGATACCTGATAGAACTCTTCGCCTTTCTTGTCCACGCCCAGAATGCCGATGTTACCGATGTGGTGGTGGCCACAGGCGTTCATGCAGCCGGAAATGTTCAGATCTATGTCGCCCAGATCAAACAGGTAATCCAGGTCATCGAACTGGGCTTGAATAGCCTCGGCAATGGGAATCGACTTGGCGTTGGCCAGGGCGCAATAATCGCCGCCCGGGCAGCAGATCACGTCGGTCAGAGTACCTATGGTTGGGGTGGCAAAGCCGTGCTGTTTGGCCGCTTCCCAGAGGTCGAACAATTGATTCTGACGTACGTCGGCGAGAATCAGGTTCTGTTCGTGGCTGACGCGCAAACCGCCCAGTGAAAACCCATCGGCCAGCTGTGCCGCAGCACGCATCTGGCCAGAGGTGCAGTCGCCTGGCGCATAGCCCACCTTCTTCAACGATAGGGTGACCGCTGCATAGCCCGGTTTTTTGTGCCGGGTGACGTTGCGTTCCAGCCAGCGGCCGAAGCCGGGGTGGGCTGCTTTCTGTTCAGTCAGCAGGGCGTCTGCCTCACTCAGTGCAGCATAGTCCGGATCAACAAAGTGCTTGGCGACGCGTTCGATTTCAGTGTTAATCAGGGTGCCCGGGCCATCTTTCAGGTGCGCCCATTCGGCTTCAACCCGATCCCGGAAGGCATCTACGCCAAGTGCTTTGACCAGAATCTTGATCCGCGCCTTGAATTTGTTGTCACGGCGACCGTTCAGGTTGTATACCCGTAAAATTGCATCGAGATAGGTCAGCAGGTGCTTGGTGGGCAGGAAATCTCGGACGTTTTGCCCAACCAGGGGCGTACGGCCGAGCCCACCGCCGACAAAGACGCGAAAGCCCATTTCACCGGCTTCGTTAAGAACCAGTTCAAGGCCTATATCGTGAAAGCGCACGGCAGCGCGGTCGGAATTCGGACTGGCGTTGACCGCAATCTTGAATTTGCGTGGCAGGAAGGCGAATTCAGGATGCAGGGTCGACCATTGACGAATCAGTTCGCACCAGGGGCGCGGATCGGCAATTTCGTCGTGGACAACACCGGCAAACTGGTCGGTTGTGGTATTGCGAATGCAGTTGCCTGACGTTTGAATGGCGTGCATTTGAACCTCGGCCAGACCCGCCAGGATGTCAGGCACGTCTTCCAGCGCTGGCCAGTTAAACTGGACGTTCTGGCGCGTGGTGAAGTGGGCATAGCCCTTGTCATACTGCTCGGTCAGGTCAGCCAGGCGATAGAGCTGACGAGACGACAGCAAGCCGTAGGGGATGGCGATGCGCAGCATGGGAGCGTGGCGTTGGATATAGAGGCCGTTTTGCAGGCGCAGCGGCAGAAACTCGTCATCGGCAATTTTGCCGTCGAGGTAGCGCTCAGTTTGCTCTCTAAACTGGGCAACGCGTTCATCGACCACTGTCTGATCGAACGAATCGTACAAGTACATGCAGTCCGCCTATCCAATGAGGGTGTTGGCTGACACTATAAAGAAAGTCTCTTATTCCATAAACAATTTATATTTCATAATTTTATACCATACCGTTATATGTCATGACTTGAACCTGTGCTCAATAGACGATTAAATGTCGGGCGTAAATACGACTCGGTACTGAGGCGATTGTCAGTCGTCGTTGAGTTCCTTCCGGTTGAGCTGAATCTGGCCGAAGTGGAACACAATTTTATTGGGCAATCGCGATCACTACACGGAACGAGTCGGCTCCGGCAAGCCGCAGGTAGGATGCTGCCACACCACACAATTGCTCACAAAAAGAACAAAACGGGGATCTCATCATGGCAACAACCAAAAAATCCGGCATGACAGATGCGCAAGCAGACGCCATTGCGGCTGTCATCATTGTTACGACGGTTGTAGTTGCAGCGGTTTACTGGGTAGCAACGGCTACCTGATCGCATGGCTAACGGATAAAAGTAACATTAAAGAGGCCCTGAAACGGGCCTTTTTGACTGCGGTAGTAGCAATTTTTAGGGCGCCAGCAGATGCACCAGGCCAATTAGGCTGAATACGAATAACACGGTGAACAGGATGCCACCGATAATGAATGGCCAAATACTGCCCGATGAAAAATCGCTTATTCGATTCTTGTCACTTTGGACACCCACCAGCCCTGCCAGCAGGCTGATCAGTAACTTGGTCACCCTGGGTTTCGCCGGACGCTTTTCAGTGTCATCGACGGTCGAACCTGTCTTACCAGACATGATACAGTCTCTCACCTCGTTATTATCAAATAGATTTCATAAATGCGACCCTGCATCCCTGAATGCGACAAAGCCCCGGAATTCATTCTCCGGCAGGGTGAAAGGGGGGAGCGTTTACTAGAGAATACACCCGGTTCAACTAGTATCAAGCCTATACCCGGATCATTAACACCAAAACAACACGCTCCATACTACCTGCAAATCAACAGTGAGCAATGTCTGACATTGCCGGACATAAAAAGAAATTCAGAGGCCAACAATGACGCAAACCATGTCTCATCAGAGAAGTGAGCTACTCGATAGCCTGCATACCCGCCTGCAGCCTCACTTTCCGAAAGAGCACAGTGACAATTTAAAGACGCTGATCAACGCCCTGTTCAAGCATGCGTCAATGCAAGATTTGCTTTCCTATGAATTGACCGACCTGTCCGGTCTGGTGGTATCCATGTGGCGTACGCTGCAGGGCGGAAAGGCAAAACATGGCCTGGTAAACGTTTTCAACCCGAATGTCGAAGAGCATGAATGGCAGTCGCCTCATACCATTGTCTCCATCCTGCATTCGGATTTGCCTTTCATCATCGATTCGGTTCGCCTCACCCTGAATCGGCTGGGCGCCAATATTCACACGATATTTCATGCCAGCCTGGCGGTTTCACGCAAGAAGGACGGCCAGTTTGAGGGGTTTTCGGGTAAGGGCGAGCAGGAATTACTGTTGCTGATCGAGGTAGACCGTACCACCATCGCCAGTGAGCGAGACCACATAGAATCCGAGATCCGCTCTGTGGTCAAGGATGTGGAACGTGTGGTCGAAGATTACCCGAATATCTTGAAGAAAACCGAAGACGCCATTGCCGATTTTAACACACTGCAATACCCGATAGACGCCTCCGAGCTGGATGAAGGTAAGGTGTTCATGAAATGGCTGGCCAATAACCATTTCACTTTTTTGGCCTACGACGAATACGTCGTCGAGGGTGATACAGTCAAGCAGGTTGAAGGCAGTGCGCTGGGGTTGTTCAAGAAAACCCAGAAACGCCGCGATGAAACCATCGCTGGCATGTCCGAGCACCGGCGCTCACATGTATTCGAGAAAGAATTGCTGATATTTTCCAAGTCGGGACATCGTGCAAGCGTTCACCGCCCGGCTTATTCAGACTATGTACTGGTCAAGCATTTTAACGACAAAGGTGAAGTCGTCGGCGGCCGCCGTTTTCTGGGGCTTTATACTTCCACAGTTTACAACGAGGCGCCCGGCAATATTCCGGTAGTACGCCGCAAAATCGAGCTGGTGCTGGAAAAAAGCGGCTTTGCCGAAGGCGGGCACAATTACAAGGAACTGGCTTCAATACTGTTTACCTTCCCACGGGATGAATTGATTCAGGCCTCGGTGGATACCTTGCTGAGCATGACGCTCGACGTGCTGGCCATTCAGGAGCGCAAGCGCATCCGTTTACTGCTGCGCAAAGACATCTATGGCAAATTCCTGAATGCCATTATCTATATGCCGCGTGACATCTTTCATTCCCAGTTGCGGCAACAGGTGCACGACCTGCTGGTCGATCAGTTCGATGTGGAAGGCTCCGACTTCACTACGTTTTTTAGCGAGTCTGTACTGGCGCGTACCCGCTTCGTATTCAAACTGACTCATCCAATTGATGAAGAACTGCCGACAGAGCTGTTGGAAAAACGCATTGTTCAGATAGCACGGCGCTGGACCGATGAGTTGCAACAGGCGTTGGTTGAATCCTTCGGTGAAGAAAAGGGCATGCGCTTCCATCAGCGTTATGTGGAGGCTTTTCCCGCCAGCTATCGCGAGCAATACAGCGCCCGTGTTGCCGTAGCCGATATTCAGCGCATGGAGTCGCTGAACGCAACCAATGCCGACCCGATCACACTCAGCTTCTACCGGTCGATGGAACCCACCGGCAGCGAGCTGAAACTGAAGATATTCAAGAAGGGCTCGGCTTTACTGTTGTCCGACCTGATTCCGGTCCTGGAAAACCTGGGGCTCAAGGTCATCGACGAGTACCCCTACGAAATCAATTACGGGGAAGACAATTGCACCTGGATCTACGACTTTTCACTGCTCTATGAGCCCGATCCGGAATTGGACCCGGCGAAATATCGCGATGAATTTTCCCGGGCCTTCATCAACATCTGGAACGGTCGGGCCGAGAATGATGCCTACAACCAGCTGATCTTGCGTGCCCGGTTAACCTGGCGCGAAGTGGCGATGTTGCGCGCTTATGCGCATTACATGAAGCAGTTGCGTTTTGGTCTGTCGCAAGAATACATCGCAGACACCCTGATCAAATACACCGACATCACCGATATGCTGGCCGAGTTATTTTCGGCACGGTTCAGTCCGGCCAAGCAGAAAGGAAAGTCGCAAGTCGACAAATGGCTGCAAGGCATAGAACAGTCGCTGGAAGGCGTTAACAACATCAACGAAGACCGCATCATGCGTCGCTATGTGGAGTTGATGAAGGCAACGCTACGCACTAACTTCTATCAGGAAGAGGAAACCGGCCGCCGCAAGGATTACATCAGCTTCAAACTGAACCCTGCTAAAATCAGCGGTATTCCCTTGCCCAAGCCGATGTTCGAGATCTTCGTCTACTCGCCACGAGTCGAAGGTGTGCACTTGCGCGGCGGCAAGGTCGCCCGTGGTGGACTGCGCTGGTCGGACCGGATTGAGGATTTCCGCACCGAAGTGCTCGGTCTGGTCAAGGCCCAGCAGGTCAAGAATGCCGTCATTGTTCCGGTAGGCGCCAAAGGCGGTTTCGTTGCCAAGCAGTTGCCGGTTGATGGAGATCGTGAAGCTTTTATGCGTGAAGGCATTGCCTGTTACAAGACTTTTATTCGCGCTTTGTTGGACGTGACCGATAACCTGAAAGAGGGAGAGCTGGTCGTACCTGAGAACGTGGTTCGCTACGATGAAGACGACCCTTACCTGGTCGTTGCGGCCGATAAAGGTACCGCAACATTTTCTGATATCGCCAATGCGGTCGCCGCCGAATACGATTTTTGGCTGGGTGATGCATTTGCCTCGGGTGGCAGTAACGGTTACGACCACAAGAAAATGGGCATTACAGCACGGGGTGCCTGGGTCAGTGTGCAGCGCCATTTCCGGGAGTTGGGGCTGGATGTGCAAAAAGACCCGATTACCGTGGTCGGCATCGGTGACATGGCCGGTGATGTGTTTGGAAATGGCTTGTTGCGTTCGGAAACGCTGAAATTGGTGGGTGCATTTAACCACCTGCACATCTTTGTCGATCCGGAGCCCGATGCGGCGGCAAGCTTTGCCGAACGTCAACGGTTGTTCGACCTGCCTCGTTCCAGCTGGGAAGACTACAATGCGTCGCTGATTTCAAAGGGCGGCGGTATTTTCAGTCGTACTTCGAAGTCGATTCCTGTTTCGAAAGAAATGAAAGCGGTGTTTGGTATCACCAAGTCGAAAATATCGCCCAACGATCTGATCAGCGCCATGCTGAAGGCACCGGTGGATCTGTTGTGGAATGGCGGCATTGGCACCTATGTTAAAGCCAGCCATGAAAACCACACCGATATCGGTGACAAAGCCAACGACGGCTTGCGGGTTAATGGCAATGAATTGCAATGCAAAGTCATCGGCGAGGGCGGCAACCTGGGCTTTAGCCAGTTAGGACGGGTTGAATTTAACTTGAACGGTGGCCGTTGCTTCACCGACTTTATCGACAATGCCGGCGGCGTAGACTGCTCTGACCACGAAGTTAACATGAAGATATTGTTGGATGATCAGGTCGCCAATGGAGACCTGACCGTTAAGCAACGGAACGACTGGTTGTTCAAGCAAACTGAAGATGTGTCCCGACTGGTGCTGCACAATAACTACCGTCAAACGCAGGCACTCGGCCTGGCTTTTACAGAATCTAGCCGACGGGTGGAGGAATACCGTCGCCTGATCAACTCAATGGAAACTGCCGGCAAACTAAACCGTACCCTGGAGTTTTTGCCGTCGGATGACGAAATTACCGATCGGAAAGCGCGGGGGCTCGGCCTAACCCGGCCTGAACTGTCGGTGTTGATTTCCTACGTTAAGGGCGATCTGAAAGAGCAACTTATCCGTGCAAATGTCGCCGAAGATGCGTATTTGGAAGACGCGGTTGCGACCGTCTTTCCAGAAAGAATGCGCAAGCAGTTTGGAGTGCCGATGCGTCAGCACCGGTTGAAGTCAGAAATTGTGGCGACCCAGGTCGCCAACGATATCTTTAACTACATGGGTATCGCTTACTTCAACCGGCTTCAGGAAAGCACCGGTGCTTCTCCTGTTGAAGCCGCCAAAGCCTATGTTGCAGCGCGTGATATTTTCGGTTTGCACGACCTGTGGGATCAGATCGAGGCGCTGGATCATCAGGTACCCTCGGATCTGCAAAGTCAGTTGATGTTGCGCACCGCAAGGATGGTGCGTCGGGCAAGCCGCTGGTTGGTCAAGAACTACCGCACCGGCATCGACATCAGCAGCGTTATTAGCCTGTACCAAGATCAGGTCGGAAAGATGGTTGACGCATTGGAAACCCTTCTGCCTGAAGAGCAAAAGGACAATTGGCTAAAGGAAGCCAGCGAACTTGAAGCTCAGGGTATTCCGGCGGAGCTGGCAAGGCGTGTTTGTGCCAGTGAGATTCTGTACACGGCCCTCGGTGTCATTGCGGTAGCGCAAACGCAAGAACGGGATCCTATGCAGGTGGCCCAGGGCTATTTCCGCGTAGGAGACGCTCTGGAGCTGGACAATTTTGCCGATCAGGTCAACAGCCTCAGTGTTAATACCCACTGGCAAGCCATGGCCCGGGAATCTTTCCGGGACGATCTGGAATGGCAACAGCGCCGCATTACCCAGGGTTTGTTCGCTCAGATGGAAAAGGGCAGTGAGCTGGAACCTATGGTCTCCGAATGGCTCGAACGCAATGCCATTCTGGTTGAGCGCTGGTTACGCATGATGAGTGAAATTCGCGCGGTCAGTGAACCTGAATTTAGCATGTACAGCGTCGCGATTCGGGAATTGCTGGATCTTTCTCAGGCCACCATGCCCGAGCTGTAATGCAGTCATAGATAAGCTGATGGCTTTACGATATTAGGCTCCTTCGGGAGCCTTTTTGCGTTCATTCGTCTTGTGTGCGCTTCGAAAGTCCGCATCATCTGAGTCCAATGACCCTCCACTAATGTCTCGCCCCGGAGATCCATTCTGCATAGCGCAGCACCTGATTGTGGATTTGTACATTTCTGCAGATGACTATCTGCGTCATTACAAAGGGCAGGTATCCCAGGTGGTGTGCGAAGCCCGCGACGGCCGGCTGCTTCCGCATCGATTGTGACGACGCCAACAAACTGGTGTCAGTACAGCGCATCGCCTGAACCCCCTCTTAAGTCTGCACCGGGCGGGTGCTATACTGCGCGCCGTCTGAAATGGAGCGCCCCCATGTATAACCTGATTCGCCGTGCATTATTCACCCTCAGTCCGGAAACGTCTCATGACTTCAGTCTGGACAGTCTGGGGGCTTTGCAGCGTCTGGGAGTGTTGGGGGCATTCAGTAAAACCCCGGAAGGACGTCGAAAAAGCCTGTGGGGGATCGAGTTTGAAAACCCGGTGGGGTTGGCCGCGGGGCTCGACAAAAACGCCGACTATCTGGATGCGCTGGGAACGTTGGGCTTCGGGTTTGTTGAAGTGGGCACGGTAACGCCTCGCCCGCAACCTGGTAACCCACAGCCACGGATGTTCCGGTTGCCCGAACATCAGGCCATCATTAACCGGATGGGGTTTAACAACAAGGGTGTCGACTATTTAGTGGAGCGGGTAAAACGCAGCCACTACAGCGGTGTTATTGGCATCAACATCGGCAAGAACAAAGACACCCCGGAAGACGAGGCCCTGGCCGATTACCTGACCTGCCTCGATAAAGTATACCCCCATGCGCATTACGTTGTGGTGAACGTATCGTCACCCAACACGCCGGGACTGCGTAACCTGCAATTCGGTGATGCACTGAACCGGCTTCTGGCTGGTTTGAAAGAGCGTCAGCAACGTTTGACGGCTGAGTATGGTTTTAAACCTCTGCTCATTAAAATCGCTCCGGATATGGATGCGGCTGAAGTACACAGCGTAGCCCAGGCTTTGGTAGAATTTGAGGTCGATGGTGTCGTGGCAACCAACACTACCTTGTCCCGCGATGCCGTCTCGGGTCACCGCTTTGCAGAAGAAAGTGGCGGGTTGAGTGGCGCGCCCTTGCTTAAGGCATCTACCGAGGTCTTGTTCCAGTTACGCGAAACCTTGCCCGCGACGATGCCTATCATCGGCGTTGGAGGTATCTGTTCAGCACAGGATGCCCGCCAAAAGTGGGCAGCCGGGGCTGATCTCATTCAGATATACAGTGGGTTTATCTACCAGGGGCCAGGCCTGATACGGGATTGTGTGAAAGCTTCTCTGTATCTGGGGGATGACGGTTAACAAGGTGGAAGCGAGACGAATAGCCCAGTATATGATGAAGGGGTAGGGGGATACATTTACAAAAAAGCCGGCAAAGTGGCCGGCTTTTGAGTCAAGGGTAGTGTTACTGGATGAATAGGGTCAGTGGGGCATCAGTACTTCGTTGATACGGTGTATACCGCGTACGCCTGTGAAACCGTCCCACTGGTCGGATCGTCCTTCACGCCACCCGTTCATCCACTCCTGATGGACCTCGGGTTTGCCTTCGGGACATAAACTTTTGGATCTACCCTCAAGACCAGCCATGTAGCCTTTTTGATAAGCACGTCCTAGCGGGTCACGTTTTTGTCGCTTCATAAATAGACCTCTCTTTCAGTCCATGGGATTAAACCCGGCTATCCGAGCCGAGCGCAGTGAAGCTCTCTTTGCTAATGTCCTTCTGGTACTGTTGTATCGAAAATTGGCCATCGGTGTCGATGATCAAATCAGTCTAAAGAGACTCGTTTTAAGTGCTCAATGTCATAAAATGGTGGTTGTAATCGCAACACTGCTCTGGAATGGGAGCTGTAAGGTGAGCCACCTAACCCTGTTCGTGGGTTTTAATAAACTCTCGGCAGTTCTTTTTGGTTTTTTATAGAGATATTGTCTAACCATGCTTTCAGACGCTGTTCAAACGCCTCACAACGAAATCTGGATCACCTGCCCGAATGGTTTTCATGGCTTGTTGAAGCGGGAAATTACCGACATAACCGGTGTTGTCCCGCGCGACTGGGCTCGGGGTATGGCGCTGGATGCATCCCTGATTGAGGCGTATCGCCTTTGCTTGTGGAGCCGTCTGGCCAACCGGATATATCTGCCATTGGGGCAGTCCGATGACATGAGCATGGATGGACTGAAACAGCTGGTAGACAGCATCGACTGGGATCAGCACGTACGGCCCTCGGGCACCCTCAAAGTTGATTTTCAGGGGCATTTACCGGGCATCGACGACTCCCGGTACGGCGGGCAGAAGGTTAAAGACTTCATTGTCGACCAGATGCGCGAGCGCCACGGGGTGCGCCCGGATGTCGACCGAGATGCACCGGACATCAGCGTGGTGGTGTTGATCGGACGCAAACGAATTGATCTGGCGCTGGATTTGTCGGGTGATTCGCTGCACCGCCGGGGCTATCGCCGAGCCACCGGGCCAGCTCCGCTGAAGGAAAACCTGGCGGCGGCCTTGTTGCTGGCCGCTGGCTGGCCCGAGCGGGCTCGTGCCGGTGAAAGCTTTATTGATCCGCTGTGTGGCTCCGGTACCGTGGTGATCGAGGCTGCCATGATCGCAGCCGATTTCGCTCCGGGGTTGCTGCGCCCACGCTTTGGCTTTGAAGGTTGGCTCGGGCATGACCGGGAGGCATGGAACGGCTTGCTGGCAGACGCGCGCGCCAGGCGCCAGGAAGGCGAGGAAGCCATGGTCCCGGTGCTTGGCTATGATGCCGATGGCGGGGTGGTGGCTCGTGCCAATGAAACCCTGGAGCGGCTGGGCCTTAGTCGTCAGACCCGGTGTTATCACAAACCATTGGCCGACTGGTCGCGACCGACTCATTTAACGCTTAAGCCGGGCCTGGTGGTAACCAACCCGCCTTATGGTGAGCGGTTGGGTAATAAACCCGAGTTGCTGGCTCTGTATCATCGGTTGGGGAGTATTGCCCAGTCAGAATTGGCAGACTGGACGGTAGCGCTACTGACCTCCGATACCGTC
This sequence comes from Saccharospirillum sp., assembly GCF_040881935.1. Classification (NCBI taxonomy): domain Bacteria; kingdom Pseudomonadati; phylum Pseudomonadota; class Gammaproteobacteria; order Oceanospirillales; family Saccharospirillaceae; genus Saccharospirillum; species Saccharospirillum sp. The sequence continues at coordinate 96,542 of NZ_JBBECH010000026.1, forward strand.
TTGGCCCGGGAAACCGGATTGCGTGCCGCCGAGAAACTGCGCTTTTTTAATGGCCCGATTGAAACGCATCTGTATGTGTTTCCCGTAGGGGAACGCACCGCGCATCACCCCAGTCAGCAAATCGCACAGGACGACGCTTTGCGCAATCGTCTGTTAAAAAACATGAAATTGAGGCAGAAATGGCTGAAAAAGGAAAATATTGAGGCTTATCGCCTGTACGATGCAGACTTGCCGGAATTTGCGATCGCCATCGATTGCTATGGCGACAGTCTGCATGTTCAGGAATACGCACCACCCAAGGAAATTCCGGAAGAGAAAGCCCGGCAACGGCTGATGCATGCTCTGGCTGTGTTGGGCGAGGTCACGGGCGTCCCGGCTGAGCGAACCGTGCTCAAGCAGCGTCAGCGTCAGCGCGGTAACCAGCAATATGAGCGCAAAGACAGCGCCGGTGACGTCTTTACCATTGCCGAGCATGGCGTGAATTTGCAGATCAACCTGCGTGACTATCTCGATACAGGGGTGTTTCTGGATCATCGGCCGACGCGGCTGTGGATTCAGCAACACGCGCAAGGCAAGCGCTTCCTGAATTTGTTCTGCTATACCGGCGCGGCGACTGCTCATGCCATTGTCGGCGGCGCCGTCAGCACCACCAGCGTTGACCTGTCACGTACCTATATAAACTGGGCAAAAGACAATCTTCGTCACAATGGCGGCCAGGTCTCGGGCCACCATCGGTTTATTCAGGCCGATTGCATAACCTGGATAAACGAGAGCCGTGAGGAGTTCGATCTAATTTTCATGGATCCGCCGACGTTCAGTAATTCAGCGCGAATGACCGACACGCTGGATATCCAGCGAGACCATGTGAGTCTGATCCGGTCGGCCATGGGCGTGTTGGCCAAAGACGGGGTGCTGATCTTTTCCAACAATTTCCGCAAATTCAAGCTTGCCCCCGAACTGCAGGAATCGTTTGACGTTAAAGACGTGACTCAGGTGTCGATCCCCTTCGATTACAAGCGGTCACGACCACACCAGTGCTGGCATTTTCATCACAAGGGTTAAAAACGCTCTCACAAGTCCGGCTAGTAATGGCTGATTTGGCAGAGCAGGGCGCTCAGGGCTTGGGCACAGTACACCGGAATACAACGAATTTCGGATGCTGGCTCACAGCGGTGACCCGGGTGAACCAGCGTTTCAGCGTCTTGTGGTAATTGAGATGACGGTTGCCGACGACCCAGAATTCGCCCTCTGCAGACAAGGCAGACGCGGCCTGTTTGAACAGACTATGGGCGATGTCTGTGGTCAGCGTTGTGCTTTGGTGAAACGGCGGGTTGCACAGTATCAGCGGTATTGCCGATAACCCGAGCCGGGTAAGGCCGTTGGCATGATGAATCTGCACCGGGTACCCGTTGCGTTCAGCGCTGGCTGCCGCAGAGGCCGTGGCCTGAAGGCTTTCGTCGATCAGGATCGCCTGACTTGTGGGGTGACGTCGCAGATAGCTCAGGGCCAGTACGCCATTACCACATCCCAGATCCACCAGACGATCGACACTTGGTAGCTGATCGAATTCCGCCAAAAAGGCTAGGGCACCGGGGTCTGGTTTGGCTTCGCTGAAGCAACCGGGCAGCGCCACCAGTGTCAGGCCATCAATGCTGTATTCCTGTGCTGATATGGGCGCCTGCTTTGGTACCGGGTCCGCAAGCGTGACACACCGTGCTTTCTTAACCGCCAAACCAGGGTCAACGCTGCTGAAATATTGCTGCATAACACCCTGGTGGCCACGGCTCAGGTGTTTGACCATGCCCAAGACCCAGCATTGCCCATCGGGTGTCAATCGCTTGCCTATCTCGCTAAGTTGCCACTCGAAGAGGGTCAGTGACTTGGGCGCCTGGAGGATAACCAGACGGTATTGATCTCTCAGTTCAGTGGGAGACTCGATGATGCGCGGTGCTGCCGCCTTGTGGGCTGCAAGGTTATGGTCCAGAGCTTCCCGGCCCATGGCGCTGTCGTTCCACCAGTCCAGGTTCTTCACAGATAACGCGGTCGCCAGCGCGCCAAAGGCATCGTTGACCAGTAACCAGGGGCCTTCTGCATTGCTGTACTGCTGCAGACGCTGCAACGCCAGCTCATCGGCAGCGTTGAAGGCCTGAAGGGACGGTGCTGGCGGTACCCGGTTCAGCGTCAGTTTGGTCAGATCGCTAATCATCAGGTTCTGACCAGGACCAGGCCAGCTTCCATATGGTGCGTATAGGGGAACTGATCAAACACCGCTGCCGCGTCTATGCGGTAATCTGAACCCAGTGCGCGTACATTCTCGGCCAACGTTTCGGGGTTGCAGGAAACGTAGACAATGCGCTCGAAGTGCCGGGCCAGTGCCAGGGTGTCTTCATCGAGCCCCGCGCGGGGCGGGTCTACCAGCAGGGTTTTGAAATCGTAGTCCGATACGGTCCATTCACGCAGCCGGCGAGATTCAGTTCGTCCCAACCAGGCGTTGGCAAAGTCTTCACTCGACATCCGGGCGATGGTCAGGTTGTCGATGCCGTTGGCCTCAATGTTGTGTTGGGCACTTTGCACAGAGACCCTTGAGATCTCCGTACCCAAGGCTCGTTTGAAATTGGCTGCCAATGGAATCGAGAAGTTACCATTGCCACAATACAGCTCCAGTAAGTCGCCCTCACAGCCGCGGGTGTGCTGCTGTGCCCAGCCGACCATCTGTTCACAGACGCCAGCATTAGGTTGGGTGAACGAGTTTTCATATTGACGGAAATAATAATCCTTCCCCTGAATGGTCAGGGTTTCGTTTACATAATCCCGAGACAGCACCAGACGCTGTTTCCGGGCCCGGCCGATGACCGGGAACCCCCATTGTTCCTGCCAGTAACGGCCGCGAGCTTCCCAGGCGTCATCCAAGGTCTTGTGGTAGATCAGGGTGATCAGCGCATCGCCTTGCTGGGTGGTGATGAACTCGATCTGAAACAGTCGTTCGCGCAACGCAGGGTCCTGGTGCACACTGGCGCGAACCTCTGTCATCAGGCGGTTTAGCAGTTCGCTGGCGACCGGGAACTGGTCAACCCGCACCGGTACTTTGGGGTCGGCCGGGTCAAACATGGCGTACCAGGAATCGTCCCCATCGTGCCAGAACTTAAACTCGGCCCGCATGCGGTAATGGCTCGGCTCAGACCGAAACACCTCGGGCTCGGGCAGCTCGATACCGGCAAACAGCGTTTTCAGGCGCTCAACTTTCTCGGCCAGTTGCGTTTCGTAGTGTTCGGGGGCGAAGGGGAAGGGCATGTACAGTCCAGTTCAGGATTTGGGTCGTCATTTTAGTTATTCCTAACCCTCAAACCAATTTATACCGTTATCTTCAATGATGGTCTTTCTTCGTAGTCGAGTAGACAGTGAATCAGTATAATCCCGGCCCTCAATCGGGCTTGTTAACCCGACGCTCACTATAAAATACTGGAGTTTGCGTGACCCAAGAAGCTTCTCGCCCCGCACCGGCCACTAAGGCCTCCGACCCACAGCAGGTTTTAGGGGATATCCCGGCCTTTCTCGGTAACCGCACGCCTCAGTCTTGGGTGTACGCGGCGCTGGATAACCTGACTGTATTACTGATCGACCATGCCCAGTGCGAGAAAAAAGCCGCTTCCGCAGCCATTTCGATGATGTACAAATACGTCGATCGCCGGGAACTACTGTCCAAAATGAGTAAGTTGGCTCGTGAGGAGCTGGTTCATTTCGACCAGGTACTGAAGCTGATGGATGACCGAGGAATTCAGTACACCCATCTGACGGCAGGTCGTTACGCGGGTGCTTTGCACGAGATTATTCGCAAGAGCGAACCAGAAAAACTGGTGGACCGGCTGATCCTGGGCGCTTTCGTTGAAGCACGGTCGTGCGAACGATTTGCAGCGTTGGTGTCTGAATTGTTCAGCCGGGGTGATGAGGTGCTGGGCCGGTTCTATTTTTCATTGCTGAAAAGCGAAGCCCGGCACTATCAAGATTACTTGACGCTGGCACGGCAGTATTCCGAGACGGATATCACAGATCGGATTGCCGCTTTCAGGGAATTGGAAGCCAGCCTGATCGAATTGCCAGACGATACTTTCCGTTTTCATAGTGGTGTGCCGGGCTAGGAACCATTGTACCCTCTCTCGGCGCGGTGGACTGTAAAGTGCCGTAGCATCAACCACTGGTCGTCGTTAACGTCAGCTTTGCCCGAACTTTAGCTGAGTAATACTGAACCGGTTGAGCGTTTTTACGTTCTGTTCGAATTGCAGATACCAGCCCATTTCATCCCAATCCCCCATCACCAGTCGTTCCCGGGTTGGCTCTTCATCGGCTGCTATCGTATGCCAGTCTGCCATGTGGGTATGGCCATGAATCAGACCTGCATGTTGGGTGCCTCTTAGAGCTCGCCTAACGGCTTTCTGATTCACATCGATGTAGCGGGGTGTCTCTGTTTTGTTGCGGTTTTTACTGGCCTTACGCAGGCGCTCGGCCAGCTTGAGCCGCCAGGCCAGACGCAGGCGGCGCAGGATGCCCAGCATCAGGGGTGATTGAATAATGGCGCGATAACGCTGATAGCCCCGGTCATCGATACAGAGACGATCCCCATGGCTAAGCAGCCAGGTGCTGTTGCCAAGCTGAACTGGCGTAGGGTCGGGCAGCAGGGTGGCGTTGCAGCGTTTGGTGTAGTGCTGCCCAAGAGCGAAATCGCGGTTGCCGACCATTAGATAGACCGCGGTGGTTTTACTCAGGCGGTGCAGTCTATCGGCTATGTCGTCGTGCAGGGGAGTGCTGGCATCGTCACCAACCCAGTACTCGAAGAAATCCCCGAGAATGAACAGGGCTTCCTGCTGGCTGGCGACTTCGTCCAGAAAAGCATAAAACGCCCGGACCAGGTCCGGGCGTGACTCGCTCAGGTGCAGATCCGAAATCAGGACCGCACGGCGGTGGTGAATCATCGAATCAATCCAGAATAACGGCTTTTTCGATGATGACGTCTTCGGTTGGAACGTCCTGGTGGCCTGCTTTGAAGGTGGTTGGCACGGCTTTGATCCGGTTAACCACGTCCATGCCGTCAGTGACCTCACCGAAAACCGCGTAACCCCAGCCATCGGAGCTCTCGGATTTGAAATCCAGAAAGCTGTTATCGGCAATGTTGATGAAGAACTGGGCCGTGGCTGAATGCGGATCCGCGGTGCGGGCCATGGCAATGGTGCCCACAGTGTTCTTCAAGCCATTATTGGCTTCATTGTCGATGGGTGCACGGGTGGAGCGTTGTTTCATGCCGGGTTCAAAACCACCTCCCTGGACCATAAAGCCGTTGATCACCCGATGGAAGATCAGGCCATCGAAAAAGCCCGCATTGACATACTCGGCGAAGTTGGCGCTGGTGTTGGGCGCTTTTTCAGTGTTCAGGGTCAGGGTGATGTCACCCAGGTTGGTCGTTAGCAATACGTTCACAGGCTGTCCTCGGGTTATTGCGTGAGATTAAGGTGCAACCGCTTGGTTGCTATTAATGTGTTTTCCATCAGTGTGGCTACGGTCATCGGGCCGACACCGCCGGGTACTGGTGTAATCCAGGCGGCTTTTTCCGACGCCAGTTTATAGTCCACATCACCGGTCAGTTTGCCGTCCTCTGTTCGGTTAATGCCCACATCGATCACGATGGCGCCTTCTTTGATCCAGTCGCCCTTGATCAGGCCTGGCCGGCCAACGGCCGCCACCAAAATGTCGGCCCGGCGTACATGTTTTTCAAGGTCGACCGTAAACCGATGGGCACAGGTTGTCGTGCATCCGGCCAACAGTAACTCCAGTACCATGGGGCGGCCAACGTGGTTTGATGCACCAACAACAAGTGCCTCCTTGCCACGCAAATCGACCCCGGTTTCATGCAGTAGCGTCATGATGCCTTTAGGCGTGCAACTGGCCAGCATGGGTCGGCGCTGTACCAGGCGGCCAGCGTTGTAAGGGTGAAAGCCATCAACGTCTTTATCCGGACGAATACGCTCCACGACCGTGTCTGCATTCATATGCTCGGGCAGTGGCAACTGCACCAGTATCCCGTCAATGGATGCATCGTCATTAAGATCGTCGATCAACGCCAGAAGCTGGGCCTCTTTTGTAGAGGTTGGTAAATCGTAGCTGACCGACTTGAAGCCTACTTCGTCACAGGCACGACGTTTGCTGCCTACATAGACTTCGGATGCCGGGTCTTCGCCAACCAGAATAACAGCCAGGCCAGGCGGTCGAATTCCCTGGCTGGTAAGGGCGGTGACTTCTTCGGCCACGCGAGCACGCACGCGGCTCGCCGTCGCCTTACCGTCCAGTATTTTTGCGGGCATGGAGAGGTTCCTTGGAAGTTTTGCGGATTTTCGCATGCCCGTCTGGGTCGGGCAAGGAAACACACTCAGTTCAAGGTTTGACCGAATAGCCTGGAAATGGGGCTATCGTCTTGTTTTTCCTGAATTTTTTTAAAAAAGTGTTTGACGGCACCCCAGCCCGTCAGTAATATGCGCCCCACGTTGACGAGACGTACTGATCGGAGCATAGCGCAGCCTGGTAGCGCATCTGGTTTGGGACCAGAGGGTCGGGGGTTCGAATCCCTCTGCTCCGACCATTAATTAGTAAGGTGTCGTCTCGGTGGGCAGGCGGTTTCGCCGCTCTGGTAGCGTGGCCTTTTGGGATTACGCGCCCGTAGCTCAACCGGATAGAGCCCTCGCCTTCTAAGCGAGTGGTTGCAGGTTCAAGTCCTGCCGGGCGTACCAGTCTCGTAACGATGATTTGTGGTGGGCGTAGCTCAGTTGGTAGAGCCCTGGATTGTGATTCCAGTCGTCGTGGGTTCGAGTCCCATCGTCCACCCCACTTATTATTTCAGAAAAGGCCGGTCTCCGGCTTTTTTTGTATGTGCGCGAAAAAAATCGGGTGAGGCACCAAGGCGCCCGACGAATATCAACCATTGGTTGAATCAAGAAATGTCAGCCGGGCGGGCCGGATACCGTTGACTGGGCTTGAATAGTACCCTCATCACCCCTACATTAACCGCCCCTGATTAAACCTAATGCATAGATCGGGCTTTTTACCGGTCATTACCTTATTAAGAGCAAGAGGAAGCCTCATGCAAGTGTCTGTCGAAGCGACTACCGGTCTGGAACGCCGTCTGAAGGTGGGTGTCCCCGCCAGTGAAGTGGATAATGCGGTTAGTGAAAAGCTGAAGCAAACAGCTCGCCGCGTACGCATCGACGGTTTCCGTCCGGGTAAAGTCCCTGTGTCAGTCGTCAAACAGCGTTTTGGCGATGGTATTCGCGCTGAAGTATTGCAGGAAGTAGTGCAGAACAACTACGCCAGAGCCCTGACCGAAGAGAAGCTGACGCCTGCCGGATCTCCGAGCATCGAATTCACCCAGGATAAAGCGGGTCAGGACGTTGAGTTTGTGGCCACCTTTGAAGTATTTCCGGAAGTGAAACTGGCTGAATTCGACGGCTACGAGTTCGACAAGCAATCGGCTGAAATTGCTGACGCCGACATTGAAGACATGCTGGCCAACCTGCGTAAGCAGCGCGCCGAATACAAGGTTGTCGACCGCGCAGCCGCCGATACCGACCAGGTCAAAATTGATTTTGTCGGTAAAGTAGATGGCGGAACGTTCGACGGCGGCAGTGCTGAAAATCAAACCCTGGTTCTGGGCTCCAAGTCCATGATTCCGGGCTTTGAAGACGGCATTGCTGGCATGAAAGCCGGTGAGACCAAAGCGGTCGACGTAACCTTTCCTGAAGAATACGGTAACAAAGAGCTGGCTGGTAAAGCCGCTGTATTTGATATTACCTTGAACGAAGTAGCCGAAGCAGAGTTGCCCGAACTCGACGAAGCCTTTTTTGAAGCCTTCGGCAGCAAAGGTACCGACCTGGAAAGCTTTAAGATCGAAGTGCGCCAGAACATGGAACGCGAAGCCCGTAGTGCCCTTCAGGCCAAGCTGAAAAACGATGTAATCGAGAAGCTGGTCGAAGACAATAACCTGGACGTACCATCAGCCCTGGTTGACGACGAGATTGGACGCTTGCAGCAGCAAGCCGTGCAGCAGTTCGGTGGCGGTGCCCAGATGGACCCGTCCAGCCTGCCCAAAGAACTGTTCCAGGACCAGGCTGAGCGCCGGGTAAAGGTCGGTTTGCTGATGAATGAAGTGATCAACAGTGGCGAACTGAAAGCCGACGACGCAGAAGTGCGCGCCTACATTGAAGATCAGGCTTCTGTCTATCAGGAGCCTCAGCAGGTAGTCGATTATTACTACAGCAATCGCGAACTTTTGAATCAAGTTCGCGCTGTGGTTGTTGAAAACGCAGCAATCGACTATATCCTGAGTAAATCCAAGGTGAACGAATCCACCGTAAGTTACCAGGACGCTGTTAAGAACAAGGCGGCACAAGGCTGAATGCTGGTGCCGGCTCTGATGTCGGCAGCATGAGGCAGCAATGAGAGTTGGCGCTTCCTTGGGGGTGCCAACTTTTTTGTTTTTTGAATACCAGGAGTCGAATCAATGTCAAAGTTTGATGCCAACGGGTCCGCGCCCGATATTATGAATGCCAGCGGTCTGGTGCCTATGGTCGTTGAGCAGTCGGCTCGGGGTGAGCGGTCTTACGATATCTATTCGCGACTGCTGAAAGAGAACGTCATCTTTCTGGTCGGCCAGGTCGAAGACCACATGGCCAATCTGATTGTCGCTCAGCTGTTGTTTCTGGAAAGCGAAAACCCGGATAAAGACATTTCCCTCTACATTAATTCACCGGGTGGCTCGGTCACCGCTGGCATGGCTATTTACGACACCATGCAGTTTATCAAGCCCGATGTTAGCACCATGTGCATTGGTCAGGCGGCGAGCATGGGCGCGCTGTTATTGACGGCAGGCGCCAAAGGCAAGCGCTTTTGTCTGCCCAATTCGAGAATGATGATTCACCAGCCGTTGGGCGGATTCCAGGGCCAGGCGTCGGACATTGAAATTCATGCGCGTGAAATTCTGGAAATGAAACACCGTTTGAACGACATCATGGCGTATCATACCGGTCAGCCGCTCGACGTTGTCGAGAAAGACACCGACCGCGATAACTTTATGAAAGCGGAAGACGCGGTCGCCTACGGGTTGGTCGATAAAGTCATGCAGAGCCGGAATACTGGCTGAGTGTGAAGAAATCGCTAAAATACCTTTGAAATCAATCGGTTGATCACGGTTACCAAACAACCACAGTGGTTTTCCTGAAAAAACTTGCAATATCGGAGCTGTGGTTTCATCTTTAATCGAGCATCCGTTACCAATGGAGTAGTTGAATGGCCGACGATAGAACCGGAAAAGGCGAAGACGGTAAGTTGCTGTATTGCTCTTTCTGCGGAAAGAGCCAGCATGAAGTCCGTAAGCTGATAGCCGGGCCTTCGGTGTTCATTTGCGATGAGTGTGTCGATCTGTGTAACGACATCATCCGCGAAGAGCTGCAGGACAATGGTCCGAAGCACGAAAGCAGTAAACTGCCGACTCCCGCTGAAATTCGTGAAACGCTGGACGAATACGTCATTGGCCAGTCACGCGCCAAAATGGTGCTTTCCGTTGCCGTTTATAATCACTACAAACGCCTGCAGTACGGTGAGCACAACGACGACGTTGAGCTGAGTAAATCCAATATCTTACTGATTGGCCCTACCGGCAGCGGTAAAACCCTGTTAGCCGAGACGCTGGCGCGGATGTTGAACGTACCGTTCACCATTGCCGATGCGACCACCCTGACCGAGGCTGGTTATGTGGGTGAGGATGTCGAGAACATCATCCAAAAACTGTTGCAGAAGTGTGACTACGATGTCGACAAGGCTCAGCGGGGAATTGTTTACATTGATGAAATCGACAAGATCTCACGCAAATCCGACAATCCATCCATTACCCGGGATGTGTCGGGTGAGGGTGTTCAGCAGGCGCTGTTGAAGCTGATTGAGGGTACTGTCGCTTCAGTACCGCCTCAGGGCGGGCGCAAGCACCCTCAGCAGGAATTTTTACAGGTCGATACCGGCAATATCCTGTTTATTTGTGGCGGTGCCTTCGCCGGTCTGGAAAAAGTCATTCGCAATCGGTCTGAAAAGGGTGGCATTGGATTCAGTGCCACCATGAAGACCAAAGATGAAAAGCGGAACCTGGGTGAAACGATTGCCGATGTGGAACCGGAAGATCTGGTTAAATATGGGCTGATTCCCGAGTTTATCGGTCGTTTGCCGGTGGTCGCCACCCTGACTGAGCTTGATGAAGACGCCCTGATCCAGATTCTGACTGAGCCGAAAAACTCTCTGGTGAAGCAGTACCAGAAGCTGTTCGACATGGAAGGCGTCGAACTGGATTTTCGCATCAGCGCGCTCAAGGCCATTGCTCATAAAGCCATGGAGCGTAAGACCGGAGCCCGTGGTTTGCGCTCCATCCTGGAGAATGTGCTGCTCGACACCATGTATCAGATTCCCTCGGAAACCGGGGTATCGAAAGTGGTTATCGAAGAGAGCGTCATCAGGGGTGAATCCGAACCTTTGCTGATCTACGAAACTCAGGACAGCAAAAAAACGGCTGGTGGTCAGCACGACTGATCTGAAAGCGGGCTTTAGGGCCCGTTTTTCGTTCCAGTATGGTGCGCTCCGCCGGTCCGGTGTTCTAACAGGATTGGCAAAAGTTTTATTGCCCTAAGCTCTTGATTTGGTGGGCCCAGACGCCATTATCATGTGAAATCTGAACAGTTTTCGAGGTTCCCATGGAGCATTCTGACTCCCCGGCAGGCGATCCCATAGTATTACCGCTGCTTCCTTTGAGAGACGTGGTGGTTTATCCGCACATGGTTATTCCGTTGTTTGTGGGTCGCGAGAAGTCAATTGCGGCCTTGCAGGCCGCCATGGATGACGGCAAGAAAATATTGCTTGTAGCGCAGCGTAACGCCTCTGACGATGAGCCCGACCAAGGCGATTTATATCATGTCGGTACTCTGGCGACGGTGTTGCAGTTATTGCGTTTGCCCGACGGTACGGTAAAAGTGCTGGTTGAAGGCGTTGATCGGGTCAAAATTGATCAACTGGAAGAGAACGAAGAATATATCAAGGGTTATGCCACCCTGATGACCGGCGGTCAGCTCAGTGATCGCGAAAGTGAATCGCTGGTACGTCTGTTGATGTCCCAGTTTGACAAGTACGTTCAACTGAGCAAGAAAGTACCGTCCGAAGTCATCACCTCGTTAAACAGCATCGAGGAGCCCGGTCGTTTGGCCGACACCATTGCTGCGCATTTATCCCTGAAGATCGATGAAAAGCAGCAGGTTCTGGAGTTGTCTGGTGATCGTGACCGGATTGAGCATCTGTTATCGGTTCTGGAAACCGAAATCGACTTGCTGCAGGTTGAAAAGCGCATTCGTGGTCGGGTAAAAAAGCAAATGGAGAAATCCCAGCGCGAGTATTACCTGAACGAACAAATGAAGGCGATTCAAAAAGAGTTGGGCGACCTGGATGAAAGCAATCCCAACGAAATTGAAGAGCTGGCCAGTAAGATCGACAATGCAGGCATGCCCAAAGAGGCGTTGGATAAAGCCAAAGCAGAATTGAACAAACTGAAAATGATGTCGCCCATGTCGGCGGAATCGTCAGTGGTACGCAATTATCTGGATTGGATGATCAGCGTCCCCTGGTCAAAAAAATCGCGGGTTCGACACGATCTGAAACGCGCTCAGGAAGTTCTGGAAGAAGACCATTACGGCCTTGAGGAAGTCAAGAAGCGCATCCTTGAGTACCTGGCTGTTCAGCAGCGTGTGAAAAAGGTAAAAGGCCCTGTATTGTGTCTGGTTGGACCGCCAGGGGTAGGTAAAACCTCTCTGGGTCAGTCCATCGCGCGTGCCACAAACCGGAAATTTGTTCGCATGGCGCTGGGTGGCGTTCGGGATGAGTCGGAAATGCGCGGCCATCGCCGCACCTATATAGGCTCAATGCCCGGTAAGGTTGTCCAGAAACTGGGCAAGGTAGGGGTACGAAACCCGCTTTTCCTGCTTGATGAAATCGACAAGATGGGCATGGATCATCGTGGTGATCCAGCCTCTGCACTGCTTGAGATTTTGGATCCGGAACAGAATCACACCTTCAACGATCATTACCTGGAAGTAGACTATGATCTGTCGGATGTGATGTTCATCTGTACCGCCAACTCGATGAATATTCCGGGACCGTTGCTGGATCGGATGGAGATCATTCGTATACCGGGCTACACCGAAGATGAAAAAGTGGCCATTGCAGAGAAGTATTTGTTACCGAAGCAATTGAAAGCCAACGGTTTAAAGCCGAACGAACTGAACCTGACTTCAGAAGCAATTTTTGATTTGATTCGCTATTACAGCCGGGAAGCTGGTGTCCGGGGGCTGGAGCGTGAAATTGCCAAGGTAGCGCGCAAAGTAGTCATGGCCAATGTGCTGGAGAAAGAAACCAGAATCACCACCGTTGACGGCGACAATCTGGAAGAGTATTCCGGTGTACGCAAATACAAGTTCGGGCTTGCTGACAAAGAGAATCAGGTCGGCATGGTGACCGGCCTGGCCTGGACCTCGGTTGGTGGCGAGTTATTGAACCTGGAAGCGACCTCGGTGCCTGGCAAGGGCCGCACTGTACAAACCGGTTCCCTGGGTGACGTGATGAAAGAATCTATTCAGGCAGCCATGACCGTGGTGCGCAGCCGGGCACAAAGTTTGGGCATTATGCCGAACTTCAGTGAGAGCTGTGATATCCACGTACACGTTCCTGAAGGGGCCACACCTAAGGACGGACCGTCCGCAGGTATTGGCATGGCTACTGCTTTGGTCTCAGTATTGACCCGGATTCCGGTTCGGGCTGACGTTGCCATGACCGGCGAAATCACGTTACGAGGGCAGGTATTACCCATTGGCGGCCTGAAAGAAAAGCTGCTTGCCGCTCGCCGTGGGGGTATAAAAACCGTTATCATTCCTATGGAAAATGTGCGGGATTTGAAGGAGATACCGGATAATATCAAGAAAGAACTGGATATTCGTCCTGTTGAATGGATAGATGATGTGTTAAATGTAGCCTTGGAACGAAATCCGACGCCATTGACCGATGCCCAGGTGGAAGCGGAAATGGCTAAGACTCGCTCTGAAAACCAGACATCATCTAGCCTCAGCACTCACTAGAACCGCTTGACAGTGGAATTTTGAGGCTGGTATAAAGTGAGTTCGACATGAATCGAATGCACGGGCTGAAAAGCACAAACAAATAACAAAACAGGTGCAGGGTGCTTTAGTAAGCGCAATACCCGGGTGAAAATCCAGGCGTTGCCAGGGACATAAAACTGCATCACAACGAAGTTAAAGGGGAATAGTGTGAACAAGTCTGAACTGATTGATGCTGTAGCGGCTGCGGCTGACATTCCAAAAGCGGCTGCTGGCCGTGCACTGGATGCAATGATTGACTCTGTTACTGACACGCTGAAAAGCGGTGATCAGGTGGTGCTGGTTGGTTTTGGTACCTTTGGTGTTAAAGAGCGTGCGGCCCGTACCGGTCGTAACCCTCAGACTGGCCAGCCGATTGAAATCAAAGCGGCCAAGGTGCCTAGCTTTAAAGCCGGTAAAGCGCTGAAAGACGCGGTAAACTGATCGAAGGGCTCCAGGCGAGGGCGACACGCCCTCCCTCGAACCCGGTTTGAACCGACAGCGTGTCAGCCCTGATGCGCTTTTTTTTTATCTGAATATCCGTAGTGTCCAGACGGGGTGGGAAGCTAAATGCTCCAGTTTTTCCGTAATGCAGCCAAGGGAGTGACGGGGAAGGTTATTGTCGCCGTTATCGTCGTTGCCTTTGCTTTTTTTGGTGCCGAGTCCATCGTCGGCATTGTGAACAGTTCCGACCCGATTGAAGTGAATGGTGAAGGCATCAGTGATGTCCAGGTGCAGAGACTGGTTCAGGAACGTCAGCAGCAATTGATTCAGCAGTTGGGTGAGAATGCGACCCCTGAATTATTGAACTCTGCCTTTATCCGGCAATCCGTTGTCAATGCACTGGTCAACGAAGAAATTCAGCGTCAGGCGACGGTCGATTTGGGCCTGACGGTTAGCGAAGCAGAAGTTAATCAGAGCATAGTTTCCATCGGTGCATTTCAGTCGAACGGTCGATTTGATGAAGAGGCGTTTCGCCGTTATATCGCGATCAATGGCTTTACCCCCACTACGTTTCGCAGCCAGTTGAGCAGTCAAATTCGACTGGAACAAATGCAAGCGGGATTGGTGCAGTCAGCGTTCGAGCTTGAACGTGATGTAGAACGATCGGCAGCACTGGAAAACCAGCGTCGTGAAGTCACTTATCGCCGGTACAACGCAGAAGACTTTCTCGGTCAGGTTGAAGTCACCGATGAGGACGTTCAAGCCTATTACGATGCCAACAGCGACCAGTTTTTGAATCCGGAACAGGTTCAGGTTCGCTATGTCGTGCTGAACCAAAGTGATTTGATCCCGGATATGGTGGTCACGGATTCGGACATTGAGAGCCAGTACGATCGCTACGTTGCTGAAACCGAGGCCGAAACCTTACGTGAGGTTTCCCATATTCTGTTTGCCGCGAGTGACGACCCGATGGCAGCGGCAGAGGAAGCCCTGGCACGCATTGAGGCCGGTGAATCCTTTACCGATCTGGCCGCTGAGCTGTCTGATGACCCTGGCAGTTCTCTGGACGGTGGATTTCTCGGGGAATTGAGCGAAGGGCTCTACGTCGATGAATTCTACGATGCTGGCTTGAAATTGCAGAATGTAGGTGACGTCAGTGACCCGGTGCAGACTGAATTCGGGGTGCACCTGATTCGTCTGGAAACCTTGGAGCAGGCCAACATCGAGTCTATGGATGAGGTTCGGGATACGCTGGAGCAGGCGGTCCGCGAGCGTAAAGCACGCGAAGAGTTTGGGTTGCTCGAAACCGACATGGCGGATATTGCCTTTCAGAGTGACCGGATCGAAGAGGTTGCAGAATCTTTCAATACGGGCGTTCAGACATCCGACTGGATTAACCGCAACAGTACCTCCGGCATCGCAGCCTCTGCTTCATTCGTTACAGCGGCGTTCTCCAACACTGTAGTAGACGATGGGCTGATCAGCGATGTGGTACGTCTCGAGAACGGTGGCCTGGCTGTCATGCAGCTGGAAGCCTATGAGCCGGAACAGGTGCAGGCACTGGAAGATGTGCGTGACCAGATAGTCGACATTGTGACCAATGAACAGGCTACCGAGCTGGCAGAACAGGCCGCGACCGATGACTTGAATCAAGTAAGATCGGAAGGTGTTGTAGCTGATGATCGCTGGGCTTCGCCTACTGTGATCGATCGTGACAACACCGAACTGCCCTCGAATCTGGTGCAGTTTAGCTTTGAATTGCCGCGCCCGGCGGCCGATGACCTTGCCGTTGAACGCTTCACCGCCGGCGAAACCGTCTATCTTGTTGCGGTGTTGTCAGTAATGGAAGGCGAGGTCTCTGACGATGTTCGCCAGTCGGTCGGCGACTATTTGGCTCAGCGTACTGGACAGGCTGATTATCAGAGTTTCTTTAACGCTCTGCGCACCTCAGCAGACGTGCAGATCAGCGGGGCTTTGTCCCAGTAAGTAAAAGGTATCTGGCTGACCGATGCGGTAAAGGCGTCGAGTCAGCTATACTGTGCATTGCAAAGGCCGCCTGAGCGGCCTTTTTTAATGGCGGGAGCCAGACATGAGTTCACAGCATCAGAAGCTGACCCAGTTACTGGATGAAAATGCCATCACGGAAGAGGACTTCGCTTATTGCCTGGGGATCGAGCCAACCCAGGCGGTCAGACTGTGTTCCGGCAAAAAGGCGTTAACCCCCAAACTGGCCCGTCAAATAGAACAGACGTTCTCCAAGCCCGCTTATTGGCTGGATGAAACGAAGGCAACGGCACAGAACACCGGGCCAAGTTTTGATCTGTTCGGATAGTCGGGAGGGTTCTATTATGAACGAGGAGCAGAGCTCGTCATTGAGTGATATCAGGCTGGTAGCCTTTGATGTCGACGGCGTGTTAACCGATGGTCGGTTGTATTACGGGCCTGAAGGTGAATCGCTAAAGGTGTTTCATGTTAGAGACGGGGTCGCTTTGAAGGTACTCCCCGATGTGGGCATTGAGGTTGCCGTGGTGTCCGCAAAGGACAGCCCGGCGCTGCGAGCCAGGCTCAGTGACCTGGGCGTTCAGCATGCGTTCGTGGGGTGCCACGACAAACTGCACCGCCTGCAGGCATTGTCTGACGAACTGGGGCTGGCACCCCATCAGGTGGCCTTTGTCGGGGATGACCTGGTGGATCTGAAAGTAATGGACTGGTGTGGGTGCGGGCTGGCGCCTGCTGACGCCTACAGCCTGGTGCTGGAGCGGGCCGATAGGGTATTAACAGTCAGCGGCGGGCAGGGCGTTGCGCGCTGCGTGGCTGACCTGATTCTCAACGCCCAGGGGTTGTATGATCAGGCCTATAGCCTGGCAGCAGACGCCCATTTCGAACGGAAACGGGACTCTGCTGCCCAGTAACTCCCTGCCAATGCCCGCCCTGTTAGCCGGTAATTAAGTCGGGCTGACCTTTAATGAAGTCATCCAGTGCCTTCATTTGCGCCAGGAAAGGTTTTAGTTGCTCCAGGGGCAGGGCACTGGGGCCGTCGCATTTGGCCTGGTCAGGGTCCGGGTGTGATTCCAGGAACAAGCCAGCGATTTTCTGCGACATGCCAGCCCGGGCCAGATCCGTTACCTGAGCCCGCCGGCCATCGGCCGAGTCGGAACGCCCGCCGGGCTTTTGTAAGGCATGGGTCACGTCAAAAATAACCGGGTACCCGGTTTGTTTCATGATGCCGAAACCGAGCATATCGACCACCAGATTGTTGTACCCGAACGAGGTGCCGCGTTCGCACAGAATCAGCTGATCGTTACCGGCTTCCTCGCATTTACGCAGAATGTGCGCCATTTCATGAGGGGCCAGAAACTGGGCTTTCTTGATGTTGATGACGGCGCCGGTTTTAGCCATCGCCATGACCAGATCGGTCTGACGGGACAAAAAAGCCGGTAACTGAATCACATCGGCGACCTCGGCGGCAGGCTGACACTGATGGGGTTCGTGCACGTCGGTGATAACGGGCACATTGAAAGTTTGTTTGATCTCCTGCAGTATCTTCAATCCTTCGTCCAGACCCGGTCCCCGGTAGCCAGCGATCGAACTGCGATTGGCCTTGTCGAAACTGGCCTTGAAGATGTAGGGAATGCCCAATTCTTCGGCGATCCTGACATACTGTTCTGCCATGGTCATCGCCAGATCCCGGCTTTCAATGACGTTGATGCCGCCAAACAGAGTAAACGGCTTGTCGTTACCGACGGCCAGGTTTTGAACAGAGATAGCACGCTGTTGCATAACAGTGTCCCTTATGAATTTGGCTGCCATTGTAGCCGTTGACCGCGAGAAGCTAAACCTGCCCATGCTCCCCCCCGAACTGAAAGAGACCATTCAGACCGCGTACAGCGAGTATCTGACCGCCCGCGATCTCAAGGCGCGCAGTGGTCAGAAGCACATGCTGGCGCACATTGCCCGTACCTTGTCTGAGGTCGAGCTGTCGGCCGAGGGTGAGCGTCAGGGGGCCGCGCCGATTGCGGTGGTCGAGGCGGGCACCGGTACCGGCAAAACCATCGGTTATGCGCTCAGTGCCATCCCCATTGCACAGCATTTTGACAAGCGACTGGTCATCGCCACGGCCACCGTGGCGCTGCAGGAGCAGGTAGTGCAAAAGGATATCCCCGATATCCTGGCGTCGAGCGGCCTGAGCTTCAATGCGGTTCTGGCCAAGGGTCGCGGCCGCTACCTGTGCCTGCAGCGACTGGAACAAAGCATTCAAATGCAGGAAGGGGCCGTGACTGCTTTGTCTCTGTTTGAAGAGACCATGGCGGACGATGAAGCGGCCTTGCAGGTCTACACGGACATGCTGGACCAGTTTGGGCGAGGGCAGTGGAACGGAGATCGGGATCAGTGGCCAGACCGCCTTGACGATCAGCTGTGGCGGCCGGTCACATCGACTCACCGGGAGTGCCTGAATCGACGCTGCCCACATTTTCAGAACTGCCCGTTCTACGAGACGCGCAAGGAACTGGAAGATGCCGACGTCATCATTGCTAACCACGACCTGGTGATGGCTGACCTGGCGCTGGGCGGCGGGGTTATTTTACCCGCGCCAGCGCAGACCATTTATGTGTTCGATGAAGGGCATCATCTACCGGATAAGGGGTTGTCTCACTTTGCCAGCCAATTGCCGTTCAAGCAGACGTTGAACCAGATTGAAGGCTGGCGAAAACAACTGCCCAAAGTCAGACTGGAACTGGCCTATGGTGATACCGAAGAGACCATGCTGGACCAACTGGAAGCGGCGATGGGGGATGCCCACCTGTGCCTGACGGACGCCTGGGGAGCGCTGGCACCGGTGCGTCAGCGCCTCGACGGACATTTGTCGACACTCACCGTGCACGACCCGGATTGGCTTGCCCAGACGCAAGCCTTGCTGGCACCACTCGAGCACCCTCTGAAGCAACTGTGTAACGCTCTGCTGCGCCTTGATGAGGCGGTTCGCAAGCGACTGTCGGCCTCGCAGGATGTCGATGAAAAAGGGCGCCTGGAACAAACCCTGCCGCTGCTTGGTCGCTGGATGGGCCGGGCCGAGCCAGCACGCGATCTGGTGGTTGCCTGGCGGCAGGAAGACAAAGCGGAAGCGCCACCGACGGCCCGCTGGTTCGATAACATCGACTTGCCGGACTATCAGGATCTGGTGTTGAACGCGAGCCCGGTGTCGGCACAGTCTATTCTGCGCCAGCATATCTGGAACCGCTGTTTTGGAGCCATTATCACCTCGGCGACCCTGACCATCGCCGGGGATTTCAATCGCTTTGCCTTGCAGTCGGGCTTGCCCGACCATACCGGCTACCTGCAGGTATCGAGTCCGTTTGATTATCAGTCCCGGGTTGTGGCACGTGTTCCGGCCATCGCCTGCGATGGTGGTCTGCGCGAGGCACACACCACGGCGATGATCGAAGCGGTGCAGGAATATTTGCCAACGTCGACCGGTAATTTGGTGCTGTTTTCGTCGCGCCAGCAGATGAACGAGGTGTATCGTGGCCTGAGTGCCGACTGGCAGGAGCGGGTAACCCTGCAGGATGCCTTGCCCAAAAACGCGCTGATTAATCATCACCGGGAACGGCTCGAAAGCGGTCAGGGTTCTACGTTATTTGGCCTGGCCAGTTTGGCTGAGGGCGTGGATTTGCCGGGGAATTATCTGACCCATCTGATGATTGCCAAGCTGCCGTTTGCAACGCCCGACGACCCGATACTGTCGACGCTATCGTTGTGGCTGGAGCAGCGCGGGTCTAATCCCTTCGCGCAGGTCAGTTTGCCGACGGCCATTATTCGTCTGGTGCAGGCTTGCGGCCGCCTGATACGCAATGAGTCAGACAGCGGCACACTCTGGTTTATGGACAGACGCCTGATCGACAAGCGTTATGGCTCCCTGGTACGCCAGTCACTGCCGGATTACCGGTGGGAAGTGGAGCCCCCGGCACCGCGCTAGCTGGTTAGGCGGGAATACTCAAAGATCCTGTGAGTCCAACATTGACCGGGACAGGGTGCCTCTGGGCAACTGCATGGTAATACAATGCAGGCTGCCAAATTGTTCGATCAGGGCGCGGCAGGGCAAGCCGACTACACGATGACCGGGAAAGGCTTCGGCTAACCGTTCCAGCGCCACTCCATCCTGCGGCACGCCGTAGGTTGGCACCAGAAGGACCTGATTGGCCACCAGGAAATTGGCGTAGGTCGCGGGTAATCGCTGTCCTTCCTGATTGTATTGAGCGTCTGGCCAGGGCAGTTCTACCAGACGGTAAGGAGTACCCTGGGCATCGGTGAACGTTTCCAGCTCCGACTTCATGGCATAGAGCCTGTCATAGTGCTCGTCGGCCACATCCTGACAGCCCTGGAATACCAGGACGCCCTCTGGTGCAAAACGCGCCAGGGTATCAATGTGAGCGTCGGTGTCGTCACCGGCCAGCGCACCGTTTTGCAACCACAATACCTGATCAACACCGAACCAGTCTTTCAACCGCGATTCGACGGTGTGGCGGGAAGTTTCTGAATTCCGGTTTGGGTTCAGCAGACAGGTTGTTGTGGTCAGCAGGGTTCCCCGACCGTCTGATTCGATGCTGCCACCTTCGAGCACCCAATCGATACGTTGCATCGATGCGGCAAACAGCGCTTTTTCAGCCATGTTCTGGTTCAGCTCGTTGTCCAGCCGGGCATCGAATTTACCCCCCCAGCCGTTAAACGTGAAATCGAGTAACATTGGCTGGTCGTCGTCCAACACGGTAATGGGGCCGTGATCGCGGGCCCAGGTGTCGTTACTGTCGACCAGGATTAGATGGCAGCGCGCCTGGTTAATGCCATCGCGCTCGAACAAGACGGTGAGTCGGTCGGTATCGATGCTGGAGTGCACCTGAATCAGCACATCCTGGGTGTGGCTGAGCGTACTGAGCAGATCCAGGTAAACGTCTTCGGCTTCGGCCATAGCGTCGGCCCAGTCGCTGTCGGGGTGGGGCCAGGTAATCAGAATGGCGTCCTGTGGATACCATTCAGCGGGCAGGTAGCGTTGGCTCATAGACTTGGTCATCACGCCTGAAATAAAAAGGGCAGGCAGTATACAGGCTGTCTTCGACTTTTGCTTGTTTGTCGGCCTCTGATTGACGTTCTGTTACACCCCGGGTCGTTCGCTGCGATTTTGCGCCTGTACTGTTCTTTTATAACACGGCAACCTGATGCAGTTCTGGAAAATAATAGGCGATGGCAGAGCGCCCCTTTTTGGATAGACGAAATCAAGTGGACAGGGTGAATGTCCATTCCACGTTAACTAATGTAACGAAGACGAAAAGCTCATACCCTGAACCTGAGTGTACCTAAAATGGTCTTGGCACGCTCAGGGCAGGGTGGTTTAATGCCCGCCATGCTGAATAATATCCCGCTTTTGGTCGGTTTGCGTTATTTGCGCGCCCGCCGCAGAAATCATTTTATATCCTTCATTTCCGGCGTCTCGATGATTGGCCTGACCTTGGGGGTCATGGTGTTGATCATCGTCTTGTCAGTTATGAACGGCTTCGACCGTGAATTGCGCAATCGAATTCTCGGTATGGTGCCGCACGCCACTCTGTCGCAACCGGGCGAAATGTCAGACTGGCAATCGGTGGTTAACACCGTCACTGAGCATCCGCAGGTGCTCGGAGCCAGCCCCTATACGGAAAGTCAGGGCATGCTGGTAGGGCGGTCCCAAACCAAAGGCGCCCTGATCAATGGTGTTGATCCGCAGACGCTGGCTGATGTTTCCATTTTGCCCAATCACATGGTGTCCGGATCACTGGAGCCGTTAGTCGAAGGCGGCTTTGGCATTGTACTGGGTGACATTATGGCGCGCACGCTGGGTGTGGGCGTCGGCGACAAAGTTACCATGATGGTGCCAGAAGTAACCGTTAACCTGGCCGGTGTAACGCCCCGATTCAAGCGGTTTGAAGTCGTTGGCACCTTTTCTGTGGGTGCCGAACTCGACGCAAATCTGGCCGTTGTTCACATGACGGATTTGGGCCGGATTCTGCGTTACGGTAATGCGGTTGATGGTGTTCATTTGAAAGTGGACGACCTCTTTGACGCCCGGCGTATTGGTGTGGAGGCCGGGCGCGAATTAACCGGGCGCTATCTGGTCAGTGACTGGAGCCGGACTCAGGGTAACCTGTTCCAGGCCATTCAAATGGAAAAACGCATGGTCGGTCTGCTGCTGTTTATGATTGTCGCCGTCGCCGTATTTAACATCGTATCGAGCCTGGTTATGGTTGTGACCGACAAGCAGGGCGAGATTGCCATCTTGCGCACCCTGGGCGCTCGCACCGGGCAAATTATGGGGATATTCATAGTGCAAGGCACGGCCATCGGGCTAATCGGTATCACCCTGGGGGTTGTTCTGGGTGTGATCGGTGCCTGGTCGGTGGCGGACATCATTGCCTGGTTTGAACAACTGCTGAATATCCAGTTTCTGAATGCCGAGGTTTATTTTATCAGTTACATACCGTCTGAACTAAAGTGGTCTGACGTTCGCCTCATTGCAGCGTCGACGTTTGTGATCAGCGTTCTGGCAACGCTGTATCCTGCCTGGCGTGCTTCGCGCATTTCACCAGCGGAGGCACTGCGTTATGAGTCTTGATGTGTTGCGTTGCGAAAACGTGGGTCGGTTTTTCAACATGGGCCCCGAGCAGGTTGAGGTATTGCACGACATCAATTTCTCCATAAACCCCGGTGAACTGGTCAGCATTGTCGGCAGCAGTGGGTCGGGAAAAACGACACTGCTGAATTTACTGGCCGGACTGGATTCTCCCAGTGTCGGCGAGGTTTATATGGCAGACCAGGCGATGTCGACTCTGAGCGATCGCCGTCGCGCTCAGTTGCGCAATCAGCACATGGGCTTTGTGTTTCAGTTCCACCACCTGCTGCCTGAATTTACCGCACTGGAAAATATCCTGTTGCCACAAGTAATAGGGGGCACGAATTCTGCGGAAACCGAACCCAGAGCAATGCAACTGCTGGAACGAGTGGGATTGCGTGATCGGGCCCGGCACCGGCCCGCCGAATTGTCCGGTGGTGAGCGCCAGCGAGTGGCCATTGCCCGGGCGCTGATCAATCATCCGCCCGTGGTATTAATGGACGAGCCAACCGGGAACCTTGACGATACGACCTCGGAGCAGGTTCATGAGCTGATCATGGAACTAAACCGCGACCTGGACTCCAGTTTCATCGTCGTTACCCATAACCAGGATTGGGCTCGCCAGATGCCCAAGCAATACCTGCTAAAACGCGGTCGCCTCGAACAATCCCGCTAAACACCTCGTCGCAGTTGCCGTAACCGGTTGCGGCGACGACGATTTAAGCGCATTCGCCAATGGTAGAGGCCGCTGATGGTGAAGTACCCGATCGGTGCCAGTACCAACCCGCATATAATACCCCCCAGGAACGTCGGCCAATACAAATCCATGATCAGGGTCGAACCCCATCCCTTATGTTGAATTGTTTCGAACGCGATCACAGATCGGCCAGTTAATTGCGCGCCAAGCCAGTAAGTGCCATAGAATATCACCGGCATCGTGAACGGATTACTGAGCCAGACAAGGGCCAGAGAGACGGGCAGATTGGCGGTAAAAAAAAGCGCGGCCAATGCGGCCAGTGGCATTTGACCGGGAATCGGGAGTAACGCCACGAACAACCCGATGGCAAACGCACGCGCGACACTGCGGCGATTCAAATGCCAGATACCAGGCTCATGCAACCAGTGACCAAATCGATTCAGGCCAGGCAGTTGTCTGATGCGGTCGGGGTGGGGCATCCACTTTTGCAGGGTGCGGCGGGGCATGGCAGAGACGTACTTAGAATAGAAAGACAGTATGCCTATTTAAAGGAGCTTGCACTATATGGTCAAGGGTATGACCAGCCTGGCAATGCTGAGTATAGGCTTGCCCTTACTCTGGTTTTACATCGGCGTCGAGTGGGCCACCGGTTTACTGGCAATGGTGGTTCTGGTGACCGCCTGGCGTCAGCCAGTCCTGGCGGGCTTGCTGTTTGTGGTTACGGCAACCTTGTTGCTGCGGCTGGAGTACGAGGCTCGCTTTCTGTTACCGGCTCAGTGGCAACACGGCACCGCCGAACTGACGGTTTGTTTGTCGCAACCGGCCCGGGTATTTGATGACTATCAATCTGTGGTTGCGGCGGTTACCTACCAACCTGACACCCTGGCATTACGCCGGCTGCGCTTCACCGCGGACACCGACCGGGTACTTCAGGCTGGCGATTGTGTATCCGGCGACTTTCGTCTTAGGAAGCCGGTTGGAGCTTTGGTGCCGGGCCAATTCAATGCCACCCGCTATTATTTCAGCGAACGCATCGATGCGCTCGGCAGTTTGCTGGAAATCCACCGGGTAGTGCCACAGCCGGGTCTACCGGTTCGGTTGCATAACCGCGCAGCGCCTCATTTTCAGCAAATCGATGCGCGGGCAATCTGGTCCGCTCTGAGCCTGGGGTGGTCGTCCAGTCTGCCTGCTCATCTGGGCGATTTGTTTGAACAAACTCAGTTGAAACACCTGATGGTAGTCAGTGGCATGCACGTTGGTATCGTGGCTGCCTGGGGGCTGTTGCTGGGACGCGCCCTGTTGCATCTGCCCGGTGTGCCGCTGAACCGCAGTTTTCATCTTCAGTTGGCCTGGGTGGGGTTATTGTGTGGCGCCTTTGTCGCTCTGACGGGTTTTGGTTTTCCCGCTGTGCGTGCCTGGGTAATGCTGGCCATTCCGTTAGTTGCCCTGAGTGTGGGTCGACGCTTTAACGCACTGGATGTACTGGCCTGCGCTGCCGTTGCCATCACTCTGTTTCGACCACAGGCCTGGCTCAGCACCGGTGCCTGGCTGAGTTTTATGCTGGTTGCCATTATTGTTCGTCTGGCCCAGCGCTGGTCGCAGCGCGATCATTCCGGCCTGTGGCTGGCGCTCAAACTGCAGGCGACGCTGACCCTGCTGATGATACCCATTACCGCGGCCATGGGTTTTGTCTGGCATCCGCTGTCGTTGCTGATCAATGCGCTGATGATTCCGCTGGTCACGCTGCTGCTATTGCCATGGTCTTTGCTGATTCTGCTGTTTCCCAGTATTGCCTGGGTTAGTGGGTACGAGTGGACGATCAACATTGCCCTCGATCTGTTGGCTTGGGTCTCACCACTGTATCAACTCGCACCCGCCTGGACCTGGTGGCAAATTGCGTTGGTGACAGTGTTGCTCTGGTGGGTGTTGAGCCAGAGCGTGGAACGCCCGGTTCGCTGGTTGGCGGCGCCGGCGCTCGTGACTGTAGCGCTGGCTTTCGGCACGCCCAGAGAGCCAGTCGACTCCTTTAAAATGACCTTGCTGGACGTAGGGCATGGCCAGGCTATGGTGCTGCAATGGCCGAATCAGACCTGGCTGTATGACCTCGCCGGGCAGTGGCAGGATGGCCGCAGTGTAGCCCAGCAGCGCCTGGCCCACTGGTACCGGCGAGAATCGATTCAACCAACCGGACTTTTGGTCAGTCATGCCGATATGGATCACGCCGGAGGGGCTAAATGGGCCGTGCGTGAATGGCCTGAGGCGCGCCGAATTAGCGGAGACCCGGAGCGTCTGGCCAGACTCAGCGGCCAGCGCGGGTGGCGTAATTGTCATCTGCCGGATCAGGATCAGGCTGCCTTGCCATTCAAACTCATATCGGTTCCACTGGCGCTGCAAACCAGCAGCAACGATACCTCCTGCGTTATCTGGATACCGACGCCCGCCGGGGCGGTGCTGGTTACCGGGGATGCCAGCCGGATGGTCGAATATTGGTTGCTGCAGGCGCACCCGGAGTTGTTTCCAGTGGCGGCGCTCGTTGTTGGTCATCATGGTAGTCATACCAGCAGCGCATCGGCCTTTCTGGATGCCAGCCCCAGCGCCCAGTTGCTGGTCAGCTCGGGAGACCGGCATCTGCCACGCTGGCCGAACCCCGATTTGGTGGCGTACACCGAGCGTCACGGTCGACCGTTGCATAACACCGCAGAGCGGGGAACCTTTACGCTGACAATGGCTGAACACCGAATGCAACTGGCAGATCATCGATCGGCTTATCGGAAACGATTTTTTAAATGAGAATTGTTTCACAATTCACCTTAAAGCCATGTTCTGACGGAAACAGTATGGTAAATTACGCCGGAGTCTATGGAGGTACGCTAAGTGTTTGAAATTATTAAAGCCGGGGGTTGGTTGATGGTCCCCATTGTGTTGTGTTCCATCGTTGCTATTGCCATCACCGTCGAGCGTTATTGGGCGTTACGGTTAGCCAAAGTTATGCCCAAAGACCAATTGCCAAAGGTCTGGATGTGGATCAAGAATCAAGAACTGGATTCTGCCAAGATCAAGGAACTTAAGAGTGGCAGTTTGTTTGGCTATATTCTCTCCTCCGGATTGACGGCATCCAAGCATGGTCGCGAGGCGATGAAAGACGCCATACAGGAAGCGGGTAACCACGTTGCCCATGAAATGGAGAAGTTTCTGAGTACCCTCGGAACCATCGCCGCTATTGCACCTTTGTTGGGTTTGCTGGGTACGGTACTGGGTATGATCGAGGTGTTTACCGCCCTCATGGTACAGGGCAGTGGGAACACCGGTGTTCTGGCCGGGGGGATTTCCCAGGCGTTAATTACCACGGCGGCCGGGTTGA
Organism: Saccharospirillum sp.; assembly: GCF_040881935.1. Classification (NCBI taxonomy): domain Bacteria; kingdom Pseudomonadati; phylum Pseudomonadota; class Gammaproteobacteria; order Oceanospirillales; family Saccharospirillaceae; genus Saccharospirillum; species Saccharospirillum sp. The sequence continues at coordinate 122,896 of NZ_JBBECH010000026.1, forward strand.
GTGTGGCCATACCGGCGGTTATTTTCCACCGTGCACTGACTCGTCGGGTCGATGATTTGCTGGTCATTATGGAACAGGACAGCGCCAAACTGGTTGATGCCATTCATTCCGATGCCAAGTCGAGCTGACGGGAGCCGCCCATGCGATTCAGACGCAGCCGCCAGGAAGAAGCACAAGTCAATTTAACGCCACTGATTGACGTTGTTTTCCTGCTACTGATTTTTTTTATGGTATCCACCACCTTCACCCGTGAGACTCAGTTGCAAATTGACCTTCCGGAAAGCAGCAGCGACGCTGTGCTCGGCGACGAGCGCCCGATTGAAATTCAGGTCGATGCCCAGGGGCAGTACGCGGTAAACAACACTCCCTTGCTGCGCTCTGACACCGAGTCTCTGAAAAAGGCGCTGGCTGAAATGGCGGGCACCAGCCGGGATACCACGGTCATCATTACCGGCGATGCCCAGGCACCTCACCAGGCCATGGTCTTTGTGTTGGATGCGGTCGGGCAAATGGGCTTTTATCGGGTCAGTTACGCCACTCAGGTTCCGGAAAACCCCTAACCGATGGCGTCCGCGAGCCCCCCATGAAATTCTGGTATTTACCTAATCCGACCCTGGCTGCCCGGCTGCTGATTCCTTTGAGTTGGCTGGCCGGGCTGGTCGCCCGGCGGCGTATTCGACAGCGCCATCGGGGAAACTATGGCGTGCCGATTCTCGTGGTCGGTAACCTGACGGTAGGTGGAACCGGCAAGTCACCGGCTATTCAGGCACTGGTCACGCACTTGCAGAACAGGGGGCTGCGTTGCGGTATTGTCTCACGCGGCTACGGTGGAAGTAGCGACCATTACCCCCTGGCTGTTACACCAACGGTGAGCGCCGCCCAGTGTGGCGATGAACCCAAAGCTCTGGCCCAACAGCTTGGCTGCCCTGTGGTAGTGGATCCGGATCGTGACCGGGCGGTGCGCTATCTGATTGGTCAGCACAGGCTGGATGTCGTTATCAGTGACGATGGTTTGCAGCATTATCGAATGGGCCGTGATCTGGAGTTGATCATGGTTGATGGCGTGCGTGGTCTGGGCAATGCCCGATTGTTGCCCGCTGGACCGTTGCGTGAGCCCGTGGGTCGGTTAAAAACCGTTCAGTGGCGAGTGGCCAAAGGCCAGCAACCGGTTGGCCTGAAGGTCGATGGTGTGCTGACGCTCAACCCTCAATGGCCGGTTAATGCGCAGGGGCAACCGTTACCCGCGGGCAGTCTGATTAGGGCCTGCGCAGGCATTGGATACCCGAAAAGCTTCTATCAACAGCTGGTTGAGCAGGGGTTTCAGCTTCAGTCCACTCATTCGCCCGGTGATCACCGGCCGGTCCCTCCGGGCTGGCTGAGCGACCCAGGGTTGCCGCTGGTGTTAACGGAAAAAGATGCCATTAAATTACCATCACCTTGGCCAGCGCACTGTTATGTCGTCAGACTGCGGCCGGAACTGCCAGCAAGCCTGCTGGACGCTATTGAATCTGCACTAAGGAGCACACAACCTTGGCAACCGTAATCATGATCCCGGCCCGGTACAGCTCCAGCCGGTTACCCGGGAAACCACTGCTGGACATCAACGGCCAGCCTATGGTGATCCGCGTGGCCATGGCCGTTCAGGCCTGTGGCGCAGACCGGGTTGTGATTGCCACCGATGACGAGCGCATCCGTCGGGTGGTCACCGACGCCGGGTTCAGCGCGGTGATGACCCGCCCCGATCACCCGTCAGGGACCGACCGGCTTCAGGAAGCCTCGGAGCAGTTGGGCTTGCAGGCCAATGACATTGTCGTCAACGTGCAGGGTGATGAGCCGCTGATGCCTGCCGACAATGTCCTTCAGGTTGCCCGGTTACTCGAGCACAGCCCCCAGGCCCAGGTCGCCACACTCTATGAGCCGGTAACGGCCATGGCGATGGTCACCAACCCCAATGCGGTTAAACTGGTCCAACGGCAGGATGGCGAAGTCCTATACTTCAGTCGGGCAGGCATCCCGTTTGACCGGGACAGCACCAAAACCTCGCCTGAAGGCATCTGGAAGCGGCATATTGGCCTCTATGCCTACCGCAAAAGCGCTTTGGATGCCTTCGTCGGGTGGCCGGAAAGCCCGCTGGAGCAACTGGAAAAACTGGAGCAGTTGCGTTTTATGGAGCACGGTGCCGTCATTGTTGCGGCCCAGGCGGTGCGACCGGTCCCGGCCGGTGTCGACACACAGGCCGATCTGGACGCGGTACGGGCTCTGTTTGGCCAGGAGACATCATGACCACAGAGCGCACACCGTCACACTCAATCCTCTTTGTTTGTCTGGGAAACATCTGCCGGTCACCTACGGCCCAGGCGGTGTTCGAAGCTCATCTGGTGACCTCTTCGCTGGCCGACCAAATCAAGGTGGATTCAGCAGGAACAGCGGCCTACCACCTTGGCAAAGCACCCGACCCACGCAGCCGGGCCGCTGCTCGTTCGCGCGGTTACGATCTGGATCATCTGAGAGCCCGGCAGGTAACCGCTGAGGACTTTCACCAATTCGATTACATCCTGGCGATGGATGCCGACAATCTGCAGCAGCTAGAGGCCATGGCACCCGAACACAGCCGGGCTTCACTGGCGTTGTTTCTTGATTACGCCGCGGCTACCGACCAGCGGGAAGTACCCGACCCGTATTTTGGCGCGGGTGACGGGTTCGAAACCGTACTGGATTTATGCGAACAAGCCAGCCAGGGTCTGCTGGCGCATTTGCAGTCTGAATCCTTATGAGTATTGACCCTCAACCCCAGGTGGATCTGTCAGACGCCAATACTCTTGGCGTCCCCTCGACTGCTGACTGGTATGCAGAACTGACCAATGCCAGCGACTTACCGGCTTTGGTGCGCTGGGCCAGAGAACGACACTTGCCCATAAGAGCCTTGGGCGGGGGCAGTAACCTGGTGCTGAACGAACAGGTCAGCGGCCTGACGCTCAAGATTTCGATTATGGGTAAGACCCGGGTTGAATCAGATTCAGGTCGCCTGCGTTGGCGACTTGGGGCAGGGGAGTCATGGCATACTACCGTGGTCGATCTAATTGCTCAGGGCGGCTCGGGGATTGAGAATCTGGCACTGATTCCGGGCACAGTAGGTGCAGCACCGGTACAAAACATCGGAGCCTACGGTGTGGAACTGGCGGATTGTCTGCATCGGGTCGAAGCCTACGATACCGTTGAACAACGCTGGCGTCGTTTCGGCCAGCAGGACTGTTGTTTTGGCTATCGGGACAGTGTTTTCAAACAGTTGGAAAATCGCTTTATCATAACCGCCGTGGAGCTCGATCTGGATCGCGAGTTTCAGCCGCAATTGACCTACGGGCCACTCCAGACTCTGGCCAGTCAGCCCGGTTTAACCGCCCTACAGGTGATGGAACAAGTCATTGAAATTAGACAGTCGCGACTGCCTGAGCCTATTGTGCTGCCCAATGCTGGCAGTTTTTTTAAAAACCCGGTTATCACGACGGAGCAATACCAGATGCTGCTGGCAGAACACAGTGATCTGGTGGTCTTTGAGCAGGCCGAAGGTTGGAAGCTGGCCGCTGGCTGGTTGATCGACCAGTGTGGATTGCGCGGGCAAAACAACGCCGATGGGGTAGGGTGTTACGAGCGTCAGGCGCTGGTATTGGTTAACCCGAAACGAGCGTCGGCCACCTCAATACTGGCCTGGCAGGCGCATGTTCAGCAAGCAGTAAAGGAGCGCTTTAATGTAATACTGGAGCCTGAACCGCGCTTCTGGGCCTGAGCAGGATGGTCATCCACTACTAGCAGCGATACTTATTTAATTCATAAAAAAACCGGCCGTAGCCGGTTTTTTTCTACAGATGGTGGTTACTTGTCTTGCTGTTCCGCCATCTTGCGCCGACGTACTTCACGCGGATCGTTCGGTGCGCGACCAGCAGGTTTGGCTGCCGTATCATCGGCTTCTGCATCCGCAGGTTGCTCGACTTCCGGTGTCTCGGTCGTTTGAGCTGCAGCGCTCTCCTGAGGCTCTTCTGTTACTTCCGCTTCAGTCTGGCTCTGGTTGGTAGCCTGGCTGCTAGGTTTATGTGAATCAGCCGTGCGTTCCGTTGTCGCTTCTACTGACACTACCTCGGTTTTTGCTTCGGTATCTGTCGTATCTTCAGCGGCGTCAGTTGCTGCCTCCGAGATCGGGTTTGCGGCAGGTTCTTCAACTTTATCGTCAACGTTCGCAGCAACTTTCGTTTCAACCCTTGCATCTGTCTGCTCAGTAACAGCCGTCGTATCGTTCTTAGCATCAAACTCTGACGTTTCGGGTTCGGCTAAAGGCTGCTCATGCTTTTCGCTTGGCTGAGCTGACGCCGCCTTGTCTTCAGCGTTAATCACTTCATGCTCAACTCTGGGGTTGGGTGACTCTTCCAACTGGGAGGGTTCGTTGTGCACTGCGGTTTCGGCGTCTGTAGCGCCGGACAGTCTCTCGTCCGCACCATTCTGGCGGTTGTCCTGGACGTCCTGCTGAGTCTCAACCGTCGGCGTGGCTTCAGTATTACCAGCCGATGTTACATTGCTTTCGGTCGTGGCGTTCTGAGAAGCGGCCGCTTCGTCGGCTCTCACTTTTGCTGCAGCGCGCGCGTCATCGGCCGACTTGGTACTGATCATCTCAATCACTGTTTCAATGTCGCTGATGACTTCACCGGGTTTTTCCGGATTGGGACGCTTACTGGCGTTTTTGCTGACGCCACGTACCTGACGGTTCTTACCCACTTCGGCCAGCGGTACACGACCAGTGCTGTCGTCCCGTTCTTCGCGACGCTTCATCTGCGGCTGACGTGAACGGCGATCGTTCTGGCTTTCCCCTGAATCGTCACTGGTTTCTGTTGACGGAGCAGGGTCTTTAACGGGCTGCTTCGACTCTTTTGCGCTTGCTTCAGGTGCTGCGCTGGCATCCCGTTCGCGCGACGAGCCACGGCCCGGGTTGCGGCCAGTGCCGCGCGAAGCACCGTCACGATTCGAGTCCCGGTTACTGCTGCCTGCATCACGATTATTGTCACGAGAGGTATCACGACCCGACTCCCGGCCACCATCGCGATTGCGATTGCGGTTGTTCCGGTTCGGGCTACGACGGTTGCCACGATTGTCATCGCGCTGACGCGACCGGTTATCGGGTTTGCGCTCGGTAGCGGGTTTTTCCTGCTGCTTGGCTTCTTCGTCCGAGCTCAGCAACTGACTAACCCAGCCGCCCAAACGTGAAAACAGGCCTTTACCTTCTGACCGGCGCTTTTCCACGGCCGTTTCAGCCGCTGCCCGGGCCGGCTTGGCCGGGGCTTCGCTAGTGGTTTCAGGCGCCGATGGCGGCACCGGCGCGCGCGGGGTCACCTGAAGGCTGGAGATGGCTGCCTCCTGAGGCTTGGTCTGAGCTTCCAGAACCGTTTCAGTTTCAGAGGGCTTATCTTCAAATTTCAGTGCATAGCTTGGCTCGGCGTTAGCCAGAGTTTCGTCATCGTCGCGCAGACGCACCACTTCATAGTGCGGCGTCTCCATTTGAGTATTGGGTACGATCAGTACATGGACTTTCTGGCGACGCTCGACATCGAAGATCGCTTCCCGTTTTTCGTTCAACAGGAAGGTGGCCACGGTCAACGGCACAATGGCGCGAATCTGGGCGGTCCGTTCTTTCAGTGATTCTTCTTCGATCAGTCGCAGAATGGCCAACGACAGGGATTTCACATCCCGGATGATGCCGTGGCCGTTACAACGCGGGCAAACAATGCCGCTGGTTTCACCCAGGGAAGGCCGCAGGCGCTGGCGAGACATTTCCAGCAACCCGAACCGAGACAACCGGCCTACCTGGACTCGGGCCCGGTCAGGGGAAGTCGCATCCTTGATGCGTGCTTCCACTTCGCGCTGATGCTTGGTCTGGTTCATGTCGATAAAGTCGATTACCACCAGGCCGCCCATGTCACGCAGACGCAGCTGGCGGGCGATCTCTTCAGCCGCTTCCAGGTTGGTGTGGAAAGCCGTTTCTTCAATATCCACACCTTTGGTAGAGCGGCTCGAGTTAATGTCGATCGATACCAGAGCTTCGGTCGGGTCAATAACGATTGAGCCGCCGCTGGGCAGTTTTACTTCGCGTTGAAAGGCGCTCTCGATCTGGGCTTCAATCTGGTAGCGATTGAACAGGGGAACCGGATCTTCATAGAGCTTCAGTTTGCTCTGATAGTTCGGCATGACTTTCTGCACGAAATCCAGGGCATACTGGTAGGCGTCTTTGCTGTCGATCAGGACTTCACCGATGTCCTGGCGCAGATAGTCACGGATCGCTCGCAGAATAACGTTGCTTTCCTGCAGGATCAGGAACGGAGCAGAGCGGCCTTCTGAAGCTTGTTTGATGGAATCCCAGAGCTGAATCAGGTAATCCAGGTCCCACTGCAGTTCTTCAGCGCTGCGGCCAATGCCTGCGGTGCGAACGATGCAACCCATGCCATCGGGAATGGTGACACCCTGCAGGGCTTCACGAATCTGGGCACGCTCATCGCCTTCGATACGACGAGAGATTCCGCCTGCACGCGGGTTGTTGGGCATCAGAACCAGATAACGGCCGGCGAGACTGACCATAGTGGTCAGTGCAGCGCCCTTGTTGCCACGCTCTTCCTTGTCGACTTGAACAATGACTTCGGTGCCTTCTTTAACCAGCTCGCGAATGTTCGCACGAGAGGACATATTGGCATCGACAAAGTATTCGCGGGCGATTTCTTTCAGCGGCAGAAAGCCGTGGCGTTCGGCACCAAAATCAACAAAGGCGGCTTCGAGGCTGGGTTCTACACGGGTGATTCTGCCTTTGTAGATGTTGGCTTTCTTTTGCTCGCGAAAGCCGGTTTCGATATCCAGATCGTAGAGTTTCTGGCCGTCGACCAGGGCAACCCTCAGTTCTTCTGACTGGGTTGCGTTGATTAGCATTCTTTTCATTGAGGAACGATACTCTGTAGTAAAGCATGGGTGACAGAGCAGCAAGGGCAGGGATACAGGCGGGCGAACACCGATAGAAATCGGTAACACACAGGTCAGTGCAGGCGACAACGCCAGCACAGTGGATCGGTGTTTTCCATTAACAATGGGGAAACGGACAGAGTCTTAAGGGGATGCCTGCTCTATTTAGAAGCACTTGCGCGTTTGTGGTGAAGTGCTTTCTTCCATATGACCCCATCGTCATACGCTGTTTCAAACTGTACTTGCTGCCCAACCGATTCTTGAATTGCACGTAACGTCGGTGCAACAGGTTGGGGGGTCTGCCCTTGCCGCCTGTGTGGTCTCTGGGCGGTAGGATGATCAGAATCCCAGCAAATAACAGTGTAGCAGCAGACTCCGGGTTGAACAATCATAATGCGGGCAGGGTGTCTGGCACGACGGGGACGGGAAGCCTCCTTTCATGATTAGAGTGCTGATACACTAGTGCCTGTAGCAGTCTTATAATATAAAGAGCCGGGCGTCCATTACGACACCGGTATGTGCAAAGCAGGTCATTGTGGCAAACGTCGAATTGTACGAAGTAGAAGAA